>JAJRXN010000267.1 GCA_024276295.1 Acidobacteriota bacterium | reverse complement strand
TCCTCGGGTGGGCCGACGACCGCGAACACCAGTTCGACGGCAGCGGGGCGCTCGCCGCCGAAGATCACGGGGCGGTCCGGCCGCAGCACGCCGAACGCCAGCCGCCGCGCGCCCGGCACCCGCGCATGGGGCACCGCGATCCCCTCGACCAGCACGGTGCTCGCGATCCGCTCGCGCTCGACCAGCGCCAGGAACGCCGGACCAGCGTCCGGCAGCACGCCCGCCTCCTCGAAGCGACTGGCGAACCAGCGGAGCACCTCGTCCCGATCCACCGGGGCGATTCCCGCCCCGACCGCATGTCGTTCGAGCAGGTCGAGCAGCACCACGTTCAGAAGGCCGTGGCCCGCATTGCGGTCAGCAGGGGGTCGTACAGCAGGAACGGCGCGATCCCCAGCACGAACGTGGCGATCACCGCGATCGCCAGCGCAAGGCCGGCCGGCCCGGGCACGACCATCCGGGCCGAGAGGTCTTCCTCGGGCTTGGCGATGAACATCAGCATCAGCACCCGCAGGTAGTACGCCGCACCGATCACCGCCGCGATGCCCATCACGACGGCGAGCACCGGATGGCCGGCATCGAGCACGGAGAGGAAGACGACGTACTTGCCGGTGAATCCGCCGAGCGGTGGAATGCCGGTCAGGGAGAGCAGGAACACGCCCATCGCCGCCGCCAGCAGCGGACGACGGTGCCACAGGCCGGCGAACTGGCTGAAGTGGTCCGCGTCCTCGCGATCGCTCTGGAACAGCGAGACGACGATGAACGCTCCGATCGTCATGAACGTGTAGGTGAACAGGTAGAACAGCAGCGCCGATCCACCAAGGATCTTGCCGGTGTACTCCCCCGTGCTGGCCGGCACGAGCGCCAGCAGCAGGTAGCCGGCGTGGGCCACGCTGGAGTAGGCCAGCAGCCGCTTGACGCGCGTCTGGACCAGAGCCAGCACGTTTCCGACGAGCATCGTCGCCACCGCCAGCAGAGCGATGATCGGCGCCCAGCGGGAGACGATCTCGTCCGCTCCGGAAAACGCGACGTACAGGACGCGCAGCAGCACGCCGAAGGCCGCGGCCTTGGTCCCTGCAGCCATGAATGCCGTGACCGGCGTCGGCGCACCCTGGTAGACGTCAGGCATCCAGAAATGGAACGGAACCGCACCGACCTTGAACGCAAACGCGATCAGGAACATCGCCAGGCCGGCCAGCAGCAACGCCCTGTCGTGGAGTTCGACGCCACCGATGCCGATCACCGCCGAGGCCACGCCGGGGAGGTCGAGGCGTCCGGTCGCGCCGAGGATCAGCGCCAGTCCGAAGACCAGGAACGAGGTCGAAAACGCTCCGAGCAGGAAGTACTTGAGCGCCGCCTCGATCTGCACCGACCGGTCCCGCGCCAGCCCGCAGAGAACGTACAGCGTGATCGACAGCACCTCGAGCCCGACGAAGATCATCACCAGGTGGTTGCTTCCGACCATCATCGTCATGCCGGCGACGGCGATCAGGAACAGCGGATAGACCTCGGGGCGATGACTGTCCGAGCGATCGAGGTACGCCGGAGTGATGAGCAGTGCCAGCAGACCCGCGACCCCGAACAGGATGTCGAGCCAGAGCGCCAGCCGGTCTGTCCGCACCATGAAGTTCCCGGCGACGCCGGCCGTCTCGAGTACGTCACCGTACAAGCCGATCTTGGCCAGCATGATCGCCGGGATCACGATCGTCAGTCCCATCGCCGCGGTCGTGAACGCCCACAGCCACTTCTTGTCGTTCCCGATGAACGGGGCGAAGACGAGGAAGACCAGCCCGAACGCCGCGGGAACGAGCGTCGGAAGAGCCGCGAAATGCTGAAAAACCGGCATTGGCTGTGACCCCACCGCGCCGCGTCAGCGCATCATCATCCAGACCAGCAGTACCGCGCCGGCCAGGAACCACAGGGCATAGTGGCGCACGACTCCCGTGCCGAACAGCTTGAGAACCTGCCCCGAAAGCTCCGTCGTCGCCGCGGTCATGTTGACCGCACCATCGACGATCCGCTGGTCGACCGCCGAGAAGAAGTCCGAGAGCGCGTAGTAGGGCCGGATCACGAGCCGGTCGTAGAGTTCGTCGACGAACCACTTCCGGTGCAGCAGGCGCCGGACGAAACGCAGCCTCGGCGCCAGCGCCTCGGCGCGCGGTTGCGGTCCGGCGTACGCCCAGCGGGCCAGTCCGAGCCCCGTGAAGAACACCGCGAACGCGAGGACGAACAGACCGGCTTCCGCGCTCCAGCTCGGATGCTGCGCCCCCTCGACGAGGTATCCTCCCGGGGGAACCGGCGTCTCCGCGGCGTGCTCCGCCACGCCGGCATCCCCGGCATGGTGCGTCTCGCCCGCGGACGCAACGTGCTCTCCGCCATGCCCTTCCGCCGGCGCCGCCACGACGCCGCGGGCAGCGACCACCGGGTGGAGCACTTTCTCGAACCAGTTGATGTCACCGACGCCGAACAGCCGGGAAACACCCGCCGGAACCCCCAGCAGGCCGATACTCGCCGCACCGAGCGCCAGGATGATCAGCACCGACGTCATCACCGTCGGCGATTCCCGCAGCTGCTCGCGAACGTGCTCCGGAGAGCGGTTCTCGCCGTGAAACGTCATGTAGACCGCGCGGAACATGTAGAACGAAGTCATCCCCGCAGCGAGCGTACCGAACGCCCACAGCACCGGACTGCCACGGAAGGAAAACAGCGAGCGCGCGAGGATCTCGTCCTTGGACATGAATCCGGAGAGCGGGAACAGGCCGGCGATCGCCAGTGTCGAGACCAGGAACGTCCAGTACGTCACCGGCATCCAGCGCCTGAGCCCCCCGTAGAGCCGCATGTCGTTGGTGTGGCCGCAGCGGGCGATCACGGAACCCGACCCGAGGAACAGGCACGCCTTGAAGAAGGCATGGGTCACCAGATGGAAGATCGCCGCGACGAACGCGCCGACGCCGGCGCCGAGCATCATGAAACCGAGCTGCGAGACCGTCGAGTACGCCAGCACCTTCTTGATGTCGTACTGCGCCATGCCCATCGTCGCGGCCAGCAGCGCCGTCAGGCAGCCGATGACGGCGACGACGAACATCGCTCCGGGCGAATGCCAGTACAGCGCCGACATGCGCGCCAGCATGTAGACGCCGGCGGTGACCATCGTCGCGGCGTGGATCAGCGCGGAGACCGGCGTCGGGCCGGCCATCGCGTCCGGAAGCCAGACGTAGAGCGGCACCTGGGCGCTCTTGCCGGTGGCGCCGAAGAACAGCAGCACGCCGATCCCGGTCAGCAGCAGCGATCCGTACCAGAAGGCGCTCGAGCCGTTGATCGCGGTGGCCAGCTCGGAGAAATCCCACGTGCCGAACGTCAGCAGCAGCAGCAGCATGCCGAGCAGGAAGCCGAAGTCACCGATACGGTTGGTCAGAAACGCCTTCCGTCCAGCATCAGCGCATGTCAGCCCCGATTCCTTGTCGAACACCTGGCGATAGTAGTAGCCGATCAGCAGATACGAGCAGAGTCCGACGCCTTCCCAGCCGACGAACAGCACCGCGAGGTTCCCGGCAAGCACCAGCGTCAGCATCATCGCCATGAACAGGTTGAGATAGGCGAAGAACCGGAACTGCCTTTCCTCTCCTGCCATGTAGCCGATCGAGTACAGGTGGATCAGCGTGCCGATCCCGCTGACGACCAGCAACATGATCGCGGTCAGCGTGTCGATGGCGAACGTCCAGTCGACCGAGAACGCCACCTGCCGCACGCCGTCGCCATCCCATCCGCGCAGCGTGATGTCGCCGACCGGCATCCAGCGCAGCGGAGTCACCTCGAAGCGCGCCGGCTCGCCGGGCGCGGAGACCTCGTACTTCGACGGCTGTGCCTCGGCCAGCGCGCGGTAGTCGTCGACGCCGCCGGCGAAATCGGCGATCACGAACACCGCCAGCACGAACGACGCCGCCGACGCCAGCACCGCCAGCCGCTGGACCCACGGCTCGCGCAGCTTGCCCGCCATCCCGAGCCCGCCGACGAGCACGAAGCCGGCCAGCGGCGCCAGCGGGATCAGCCACAGGTATGTCAGCATCCGTACCTCTCCCGAGCGCCGTCTACCAGCGCAGCAGCCGCGCGAGGTCGACGTCGACCGACTCGCGAAGCCGGAACATCGCGATCACGATCGCCAAGCCCACCGCGACCTCGGCCGCGGCGATCGCCAGCACGAGGAATCCGATCACCTGACCATCTGGGATGCCGGCACCCTGCCCTGCCGCCGGCAGGAAGCGGCTGACCGCGACCAGCGCCAGGTTGGCCGAGTTGAGCATCAGTTCGATGCTCATCAGGATCGTGATCGCGCCGCGGCGCGAGATCACGCCGAACGCGCCGATCACGAACAGGATCGTGGCGAGCAGCAGGTAGGGCCCTGGATCACCGACCATCGTTCAGTCCTCCAGATGGCGCTTGGCGAGCAGCACGGCACCGACCATCGCCGAGAGCAGCGCGAGAGACACCGCGAGGAACGGATAGAAGTACTCGGTGAACAGGGCCTCACCGACCTGCCTGACGCTGCCGAATTCCGGCGCGACGGCCTCGGCCGTCGGAGCGGAGAACTCCAGCAACGGCCGGCCGAGCACGACGATCAGCGCCAGACCGAGCAGCACCGCGAGCCCGATCGGCACCAGTCCCGGACCGCCCCGCGCCTCGGGACGCAGATTGAGCAGCATGATCACGAACGTGATCAGCACGACGACCGCGCCGGCGTAGATGATCACCTGCAGGGCGGCGAAGAAGTACGCGTTGAGCAGGACATAGATCCCCGCGACGCAGAGCAGGTTGGTCACCAGCCCCATCGCGCCGACGACCGGACTGCGATGGAGCACGACGACCAGGGCGCCGGCGATCGCGACGGCCGCGATCACCAGCAGTACGACCCACTGCAGCGAGACGACTCCGATGGCCACGGCGGCGAGAGCGGTCATGCCGGCACCCCCCACATCACGAGCAGCGATGCCCACACCACGTGGACGAGCGCCAGCGGGATCAGGATCTTCCAGCCGAGCCGCATCAGCTGGTCGAAGCGGAACCGCGGCAGCGTCCAGCGGACCCAGACGTAGAGCCACATGAAGAACCCGACCTTGAGCGTGAAGCTGGCGAGCTGCAGCACGGCGAGCAGATTGCCCTCGAGGCCGAGCCAGCCTTCGAACACGCTGCGCTGGAACGGCAGCGCGTAGCCGCCGAGGAACAGCGTCGTCACCAGCGCCGAACCGGTGATCATGTTGATGTACTCGGCCATGAAGAACATCGAGAACTTCATCGACGAGTACTCGGTGTGGTAACCCGCGACGAGTTCCGTCTCCGCCTCCGGAAGATCGAACGGCAGGCGGTTGGTCTCGGCAAACGCGCTGACCAGCAGGATCACGAAGCCGACGAACAGCGGGAAGACGTTCCAGGTCCCGCCGATCTGCTGCTCGACGATCTCGGTCGGCCGGAGCGTGCCGGCGTAGATCAGCACCGAGACGAGCGCCAGGCCGAGCGAAAGCTCGTAGGAGATCATCTGTGCGCTCGAACGCAGCCCGCCGAGCATCGAGTACTTGTTGTTCGAGGCCCAGCCGGCAAGGATGATGCCGAACACGCCCATTCCGGATGCGGCGAGCAGGAACAGCACGCCGACGTCCAGGTCGAGGATGACCAGCGGGATCTCGCGGCCATCGATCATCAGCGTTCCACCGAACGGGATGACCGCGAACGCCAGCAGTGCCGCGACGAACGCGATGGCCGGTGCCGCGACGTAGAACGGGCGGTAGACGAACGGAGGAACGATGTCCTCCTTGAACATGAACTTGATCCCGTCGGCGAGCGGCTGCAGCAGCCCGAGCGGTCCGACACGGTTCGGGCCGAGCCGGAGCTGCATGAAGGCCGAACCGCGTCGCTCGACCCAGGTCAGCACGGGTACCGCGCTTATCACCACGACGACGACCAGGGCGACCTTGACGATCGTGGCCACGACGAGGAAAAGGTCCATCGTCAGTCTCCGGCGGACGCGGGCGCAGCCCGCCGTTCCGCCTCGAGCATCCTGACCAGCGCCCCCGTGGCGCGACAGGCCTGATCTTCGGCGCGCACACCGGCGAGGTTCTGGCCTTCCGATGCCACCAGGTCCTTCCAGCGGATGCTCTCGAACCCGGGCACTCCTGCGGCGACCCGCTCGGTCACCGCCTCGGGCGACGGCGGCGACGGCTCGAGCGAGAGGTGCGCCAGCAGATCGCCGAGCAGCAGCACGGCCGGCCGGCAGTCTGCCGCCGGGACGAGCGCGCGTTCGGCCCACTGGACACGGCCGGCGAAGTTGACGTACGTCCCCGAGGTCTCGCCCCAGCACGCCGCCGGCAGCACGACGCTTGCGGCAGCGGACAGCGGCGAGGACCAGGCGTCGATCACGATCACGTCCTTCGCCCGCTCGAGCGCCTCGGGCGAGAGCACCGGCGGCTCGTCGTCGACCGGCCCGACCAGCCCGGGGCCGAGGGCGAACAGCACGTCGACGGCCCCCTCGACCAGAGCCCGCTCCAGGTCGGCGACCGGCGCCACCTGGCCGCAGACGGCCTCGAGCACGGCCCGCGCACCGCGGGCGTTCGGCGCCCGGTCGCCGCGGATCAGCAGGTCGTCATCTTCGCCGGTCTCGTGCGATGCGAGGTAGACCGGAGCCCCGCCGAGCACGCCGCGGGCAAGCTGCGCGAGCAGCCACGTCTCCTCGACCGTCGCCCGCGGGCTGGCCAGCACCGCCACGCGCCCGCCGCGCGCCGCCTCGCCGAGCAGACCGGCCGCGTCGGCCAGCGCCGCCGCCCACGGATCGTCCCCGGCATCCGAGCGGGTACGTGGACCGTCGAGCCGCCGGTCCTCCGCGGCGGCGAGGCGCTCGCCCCACAGGCGACCGGCATCGCAGATCCACCAGCGATTGACGGCATGGTTGACGCGAGGCGTGATGCGGTAGACACGGTTGCGGAATTCCCCGATGTCGATCGAGCAGCCCCGCGCGCATCCCGGACAGACCGAGGGAACGTCCTGCAGGAACCAGACCCGCGAACGGAAGCGGAACTCCCGCAGGGTCAGCGCTCCCACGGGGCACAGGTCGACGACGTTGCCGGAATACGGATTGTCCAGCGGCCGCCCGGGGAACGTGCCGATCTCCTCCCGCACGCCACGCAGGAACATCCCGAGTTCGCCGGTGCCGGTGACCTCCTCGCAGAAGCGGATGCAGCGCGTGCACTTGATGCAACGCTCCCAGTCGAAGACGACGTGCGGCCCGAGCCGGCGGGCCTTGGGACCGTGCTCCTTCTCCTCCTTGAACCGCGTCGTCGGTGCTCCGTAGCGGTACGAGAACTCCTGCAGCTTGCACTCGCCGGCCTGGTCGCAGATCGGGCAGTCCAGCGGGTGGTTGACCAGCAGGAACTCCATCACGGCTTCGCGCCACTCGCGGACCTTGTCCGATCGCGTGTGGACGACCATGCCGTCGGTGGCGACGGTGTTGCAGGCGATGGCGGGCTTGGGGAACTTCTCGACCTCGACCAGGCAGATGCGGCAGTTGCCGGCGATCGGCAGGCCCGGATGGTAGCAGTAGTGCGGGATCTCGATCCCGTGCCGGACCGCCGCCTGAAGCACGGTCCAGCCGTCCGGGCAGGTGATGTCGCGGCCGTCGATCTTGAAGGTCGGCATTCTGTCACCGCTCCCGTTCTCAGCCTGCCGCGACCACGGCCCGGCCCGTCTCGATGTAGTGCTCGAACTCGTGCCTGAACTTGGCGAGGAACGACTGGCATGGCATCGCCGCCGCATCGGCCAGCGGGCAGATCGTCGTGCCGCGCATGTGGCCCGCGACCGACTCCAGGGTCGCCAGGTCGTCGTGCGAGCCGCTGCCGCTGCGGATGCGACGGATGATCTTCTCGAGCCAGCCCGTGCCTTCCCGGCAGGGAGTGCACTGGCCACACGACTCGTGCGCGTAGAAATGGGCGATGCGCTCCATCACCCGGACCATGTCGGTCCTCTCGTCCATCACCATCCCGGCCGCCGAACCGAGCATCGAACCGCGCTTGGCGAGGCTGTCGAAATCCATCGGCAGGTCCTGGCATTCGTCGGCGGTCAGCACCGGGACCGACGATCCTCCGGGAATCACCGCCTTGAGCCTGCGGTCGGGATCGAGCATTCCGCCGCCCAGCTCCTCGATCAGTTCCATCAGCGGCAGGCCGAGCGGGGCCTCGTAGACCCCGGGGCGCCTGACATGCCCCGAAAGGCAGTACAGCTTGGGCCCCGTGTTGCGCTCGTCGGTGCCGATCCCCGCGAACCACTCGGCGCCGCGCTCGACGATCAGCGGCACGCAGGCGAGCGTCTCGACGTTGTTGATCGTCGTCGGGCAGCCATAGAGACCCGCCTGCGCCGGGAACGGCGGCTTGAGGCGCGGGTTGCCGCGCCCCCCCTCGAGG
>JAJRXN010000266.1 GCA_024276295.1 Acidobacteriota bacterium | reverse complement strand
CACGCGGAAGCGGGGATCGCCGCTGCTGCGGGCCGTCCGGTCCTGTGTTCTCTGCATCGCCGCCTCCTGGCGTGACGGCCGTACCGTCCTCCACGGGCAACATAGGGCCCCGGAGCGGTTCCGTCTTGCCCGTATTCCCGCGGGACCCTAATGTCCGCCGGGGGGAGTGCGCGGCGACGTGCGGCGGGACGAGATGAGCCTTTCGGGCACGCTGTCGACAATGAGCCTGGCGGACCTGCTGCAGTGGGCCGCCTCGGCCCAGAAGACCGGCCGGTTCGACTTTCGCCGGCACGAGATCGTCAAGGAGGTCTACCTCCGCGACGGAATCGTCGTCGGCGCCGCCTCGAACCAGCACACCGAGATGCTCGGCCACGTGCTCGTCGCCCGCGGAATGCTCAACGAGGAACAGCTCCGTGCCAGCCTGCTCGCCCGCCGCGAGCAGGACGAGTTCCTCGGCAGCGTCGTCGTCCGGCTCGGCTTCGTGACCCAGGAAGCGCTGCTGCGCGCCCTCGCCGAGCGGACCGAGGAGATCATCTACGCCCTGTTCGAGTGGGACGACGCCGAGTTCAAGTTCCACCCCGGGGCGAAGCCGGGCGCCAACGTCGTGCTGATCGCCCTGCCGGTCGATCACGTCCTGCTGCGGGGCGTGCACCGTCACGACGAGATGATGCGCATCCGCGAGGAGTTTCCCAACGGACGCGTCGTGCTCGGCCGGACCGACCGCGCCGTCCCCCAGGAAGTGCTCGCCCACCCGCTCGCCCGCCGGATCCTCGACGCGATCGACGAGCGGCGGACGATCGACGAACTCGCGCTGCTGGTCCACGCCAGCCCGTTTCCGGTGCAGAAGTTCCTGTTCGAGGCGCTCAAGCTCGATCTGGTGCGGATCGTCTCGCTCGAGGGGCCGGCGCTGCCGCGGATCACGACCGAATCGCCCGACGAGGAGCTGTCCGAGATGTCGATCCCGGCGCGGATCCGCACCGCGCGCCAGAAGCTCGATGCCGGCGACGCCGAAAGTGCCCTCGAGCTGCTCGGCGGCGACGAGGTGCGCGCCGAGCCGGAAGCCAAGGAACTGCTGGCCCGCGCCGAGCCGGCCTTCCTCGACAAGTTCTACCGGGACGAGTTCCCGGAAAACGCGGTCCCCGAGCTGACCCGCCCGCTCGACGAGCTGACCTCCGAGGCGCTGCGCCCGGAGGAGTTCTTCCTGCTCTCGCGCCTCGACGGCAACTGGAGCGTGCGCGACGTCGTCGAGATCGCCCCGCTGCGCGAGGTCGAGACGGTCCGCGTGCTCCGGCGACTCGTGCGGCGCGGTCTGGTGCGGATCCCGCGCCAGGCCGACGTCCCGGTCGGCCCCTGACGCTCAGCGCTGCGGACCGGAGGGCTCTCCTCCGTTCCCCCCGCGGCGCTCGTCGCGCATCCTGAGCTGGACCAGCAGCGCCGGCCGCAGCGTGACCGCCGTGACCAGCGTCGCGCCGACGCCGAGGATCGCCAGCACGCCGGACGACCGCAGCCCCGGATAGTCCGCGAAGGTCATCGCGCCGAAGCCGACCATCGTCGTCAGCGAGGTCATCACGATCCCGCGGCCGGTATGACGGAACACGTCCCCGAGCGCCTCCGTGCGGTGCGAGAGGTAGCGATGGACGACGTGGATCCCGTTGTCGATCCCGATGCCGAGGATCAGCGGCAGCATCGAGAGGCTGACCAGGTTGAAGTCGATCCCGAGCAGCGCCATCAGCCCGACCGAGGAGACGACCCCGACGACGAGCGGCACGAACGTCAGCGCCACGAGCGCCATGCGCCGGAACGCCGCGAAGAGGATCAGCAGCACGCCGGCCGCCGCCAGCGCCATCGCCACCGCCGCGTCACGCCGGATGATCGGGTGGAGCGCCTGGCCGAGTACCTGCGCGCCGACCAGATCCGCCGGAACGCCGCTCGCCTCGCGTGCCTGCCGCAGCGCCGCGACCAGCGGACGGCTCCTGGTTCGTGGCGTCGGGTAGGCGAACACCAGTGCGTCCCAGCCGCCCCTCGGGTCGGCGATGATCAGGTCGCCGAGTACCGGGCCGAGCGGGCCACGCCGCGCCTCCGCGACGGTCAGCGGGCGGTCGCGGGCCAGGATCTCCCGCACCCGCGCCGCGGCCTGCCGCGCCCGGGCATCGATCCGGAATCCCTCGGCCGCCATCGCCTCGAGCAGCTCGCGTTCGACCCGCAGCGGATCGAGCCCTTCCGCCCGCAGCCGGCGCAGCGTCGCCAACGCCCGCTTCTGGGCCTACAGCGGCGGGACGACCCGCGACGGCCCGAGCACCGCGGCCAGCGGCCCGCCCTCGTGCACGAGATCGTCGAACGCCGCCTCGACGCGCGCACTCTCCTCGAGCAGCGCGTCGGGATCGTCGCCGCGGATCATCGCCAGCACCGGGCGCAGCGACGTCCCGGTGCGCACGACCAGCTCCTCCTGGAGCCGGATCGACGGCGAACTCATCGGGCGGAAGCGGCTGAAGTCCTCGTCGAGATGGGCCCGCATCGCCGGAATCGCCAGCAGCAAGGTGGTCACGAGGCCGACGGCGATCGTCGTCCTCGGCCGGCGGGTGACCAGGCCGAGCAGCGGACCGAGCCCGAAGCTGGCCATCCCCCGCGGGCGATCGGCCCGCGGCCGGAAGCGCGCGACGATCGCCACCAGCGCCGGGACGAGCAGCAGGCTGGCGACGAGGGCGAGCAGCATCCCGCCGGCGCAGATCACACCGAGATGGCTCAGGCCCCGAAAGCGCGAGAAGCCGGCGGCGAGGAACGCCCACGCCGTCGTCGCCGCCGCGGCGAGGATGCCGAGTCCGGTCTCACCGTGGGCGGCGGCGAACGCGCGGGCCATGTCGCGCCCGGCATGGATCTCCTCGAGATACCGGTTGTAGAGGTGGATCGTGAAGTCGATCGCCAGTCCGCAGAGGATCGCCACCGACCCGGCCGTGAACACCGAGATCTCGCCGATCGCCACGCCGGCGAAGCCGAGCGCCCACGCCAGGCCGACGGCGAGCGGGACGCCGGCGACGAACAGCGCCGTCAGCCGCCGGAACGCCAGCAGGAACAGCACCATCACGGCGAGGAACGCCCCCCACGAGATGTCGCGGATGTCCGAGGCGAGGATCCGGCGGTAGTCGGTCAGGATCGCCGGGGCACCGGTCAGTCCGACGTGGATCGACGCCGTGGTCTCCTCGGGAGCCGGTCCGATTCCGACCGTTCCGTGGATCCCGAGCTGCTCGAGCGCGTCGCGGGCGATCCCCTCGAGTTCGCCGAGCACGCCCTGGGCGAACGCGAAGTCGTCGGTGCGCCCCTCGGCGCGGATCAGCAGCAGCACGTAGGCGGCGTCCTCGGTCATCAGCACGCCGTCGCGGGACGTGATCCGCAGGCGACCCTTGATCGCGCCGAGATGCCGGATCGCCAGCCCGACGAAGCCGAGCGGATCTTCGGCGATCAGCCGGCTGGCGACCGCGCCGATCGGCGAGCGCAGCCGCTCGCGCGCCTCGGCGACGCGGCGCGCGATCCCGGCGCGGTCGAGTCCGCCGGCGAGCTGTTCGATCTCCTCCGGCTCGAGATAGAGCATCAGCGCGCTGGCCTGCGGCCCCTCGAGCAACGACCACGGATCCTCGCCGAACAGCCCGGTGACGCCGTGCAGTCGCGGGCGGTCGACGAGCATGTCGGAAATCGTCAACGCGAGATCGATGCGATCGTCGAGGTCGTCCTCGCCCTGGCCGGAGATGGCGATCACGACCGGCTCCGACGAACCGTAGCGTTCGAACAGGTCGCGCAGCCGCCGGGCCTCCGGCACGTCGCGCGGCATCAGCGAATCGATGTCCGTCGAAAGCCGCAGGTCGTAAGCCGACCAGACCGCGAGTCCGGTCGCCGCCAGCGTCAGCACGATCACGGTGCGCGGGTGGTGCACCGAGAACCACGCGGTCAGTTCGAGCAGCCGCCGCAGCAGGCGCGCGAAGCGTGACTGGCCGACCCCCGCCGGGTTCACGACGCCGATTCCAGCACGACGACCGCCACCGCGACGTCCCGTCCGTGCGTCAGCGTCACGAGGTGACGGGCCGCGCCGCGACGGCCGGCAAGCACCGCCGCCGCGCCGCGGAGCCGCAGGCCCGGCTCGCCGCTCGAAGCCCGGACGACCTCGATGTCGCGAAAGCGCAGTCCGCCGGCGATGCCGGTCCCGAGGGCCTTGGCCGTCGCCTCCTTGGCCGCGAAGCGCACCGCGATGCTCGGCACCGGGTCGCGCTTGCCGAGGCAGTAGGCGCGCTCGTCGTCCGTCAGCACGCGATCGATGAACCGCCGGCCGTGTCGCTCGTAGACGGCGCGGATGCGCGAAAGCTCGACGAGATCGACGCCGAGTCCGACGATCATGCGGCCTCCGGAGAGCACCGGCCCGCACGACGGAGGACCGGCGAAAGAGGCGCCATGTTTGATCCCGCAGAACGGTCCGTCAACATCGCGGGGACGGCCGGCGCT
>JAJRXN010000265.1 GCA_024276295.1 Acidobacteriota bacterium | reverse complement strand
GGCCCGAGCAGGCCACCGTGGCGCTCGACGCCCTGGCGGAGCGGATCGGCGAGGCGGTGCCGCTGCCGGTGCGGCGATGGCGCGTCGATGCGGGGCGCGTCGTCGTCTCGCGCCTCGCCCGGCAGCGCTGCGACGCCGCGGCGCTGGCGGAGTCGGCGCGGGGGCTGTCCGCCGGGCCGTCTCTGGCCCGGGGCGAGATCGACGACGCGATCCGGCGGCTCCATGCCGAGGCGGTGGCGCGTCGGGAGGATCCCGGAGCGCGCATGCTCGACGCCGCACGCCTGGCGGCGCACGAGTTCGATCCCTCGATCGCGCCGCCGCTCGATGCGGAACGGCTCGCGCGGCTCGTGCCGGACGCGGTCCGTGCCGCCGCGGACTGCTGGGCGGACATCGCCCCGGCGGCCCGGATCATCGTCGCCGGGTCCCGGGATCTGCGCGGCCTGGTCGGGCCGGCCGGGGGGGCGGCTCCTCCACCGGCCAGGGCGGCGCCCGGGAGAGACGCCGACACGACCGCCGAGGCGGGGCGCCTCGTGATCGACGCCGGACGCGCCGCCGGCGACGCCCCGGCGAAACGGGCCGGCCTGACGTTCGCGTATCCGGTGCCGGCGGCGACCGGCGCGCACCGGGCGGCATCGCTCTCCGCGCTCGTCGAGATCGCCGCGCGTGGCGAGGGGTCCTTCATCCAGCAGCTCGCGGTGGGACTCGCCGACGAGCCCGGGATGCTGGGAGCCGTCCACTGGTTCCCGGGCGAGGGAGGAGGCGGGCTGCTGGCCTTCCAGCTCGTCACGGACCGTCCGCTCGATCGCGACGCGATCCGGCTCGTCTGGCAGGCGATCGCCCGCCTGCGCGAGCGCGAGCCTTCGCGCGAGATGCTCTCGGCGGCGGTCCGCCGCTTCCGGGCGGCCGCCCGGGGGGCTGACGGGCTCGACCGAGCGCTCGACGGCGCCGTGTTCGGCGTCCCCGATCTCCCGGACGTGCGCCGCCGCCGTGCGGCAGGCCGGTTCGCCCGGAAGGTGGCGGAACTGGCGCGGGAGATCCTCGCGGACGAGCGGCCGATCGTCGTCGTCTCCGGTCCGGTCGACCCGGCGGCGACCGAACTGCTCGGCGGCCCCCCGGTGGCCATGCTGCGCTGGGCGGTCTCCGGGCCGGAGTGGGGCGCCCCGGGCGCGGCGGGCGATGATCCGGTGTCCGGACCGGCGGCGGTCGACCGCGCCCGCCGGCTGTTCGATGCTCTCGCGCCCGGATGGACGCCGGCGCGGCTCGCGCAGGGCTACGAGGCGCGGTACCGGCTGACCGCACCGACGCCGATCGGTGTCGGGGAGCTGGTGGTCGATCTCGTCCGCGACGGCACCGCGGCGATGGTGACGTTCCGCGGTGGAAGGGAAGGGCAGACCGACGTTCCGGGCGTCGAAGAGCCGGGCGTGCTCGGCCTGGAGCCGGCCTGGCTGGTCGCGGCCGCACTGGCAGGGCGGCTTTCGATCCGCGATGAACCCGGGGCCGGGGACCCGGCGCTGGTCTTCGAAAAGGAAGGGGGAGGCCTGCGCGTCCGGCTGGTTCCCGGCGCATCCGAGGCACCCGTCCTCCGGCTCGAGACGATCGGGGATGCGGGGCCGGACGCCGGCGAGGTCCTCGAGCCGCTGTCCTGGACCATCGACTTGCGCGCGAGGCTGGTCCGCCGGGCGCGCGTCCGGGACGGACTCGGGTTCGTGCGCACGGCGGAGCTGGTGGCCTGGTCGCCTTTCGGGGCGCCGCGCACCCCGGCGGTCCCCTGAGACGCTGCCCGGCGCGTCGCGGCGTCGGCCCGTCGTGAGGGCTAACATTCGTCGTGCTCGCCGTGAACCGGCGGCCGAACGTGAGGAGAATCGCGAGCGATGACATCCGAACCCCAGTCCGCGGGGCTTTCCGGGCCGGGCGACCGGCCGGAGCGCGTCACGGTACGGATCGCCGGGGACTCCGGTGACGGCATCCAGGTGACCGGCGGCCGCTTTGCCGGCTCCACGGCCCTGGCCGGGCACGACCTGGCGACGCTCCCCGACTTTCCGGCAGAGATCCGTGCGCCGACCGGGACCCTGGCGGGGGTGTCCGGGTTTCAGATCCAGTTCTCGTCGACCGAGGTCCTCACGCCGGGCGACCGGGCGGACGTGCTCGTCGCGTTCAACCCGGCGGCCCTGCGGGTCAACCTGCCCGGCCTGCGGCCGGGCGGCGTGCTGATCGTCAACAGCAGCGCCTTCGACGACGAGAGGGGACTGCGCAAGGCGTCGTACGAGCGGAATCCGCTCGAGGACGGCTCGCTCGAAGGCTACCGCGTCCACGCGATCGAGATCGGGAAGCTGACGCGCGAGGCGCTGGCCGACAGCGGGCTGACGGCGCGCCAGGTCGAGCGGTGCAAGAACTTCTTCGCGCTCGGCCTGCTCTACTGGATGTTCGGGCGCCCGCTCGACCCGACCCTTCGCTGGATCGAACGGAAGTTCCACGACCGGCCCGAACTGGCCCGGGCCAACGGAAAGGCCCTGGCCGCCGGCTACCACTTCGGCGACACGGCGCGGGTCTTCGAGACGCCGGTGGAACTCCCGCCCGCGCGCCTCGCGCCGGGGGTCTACCGGGGCCTGGACGGCAACGAGGCGATCTCCCTCGCGCTGGCGACGATCGCCGAGCGTTCGGGACTCGACGTCCTGCTCGCCTCGTACCCGATCACGCCCGCGTCGACGATCCTGCATCGCAGCAGCCGGCTCGAGGCGTTCGGCGTCACGACCTTCCAGGCCGAAGACGAGATCGGCGCCATCGGCGCCGCGATCGGAGCGTCGTTCGCCGGCGGGCTCGGCGTGACGACGACCAGCGGTCCCGGGCTGGCGCTCAAGGGGGAGTTCCTCGGCCTGGCGGTGATGACGGAGCTGCCGCTGCTCGTGATCGACGTCCAGCGCGGCGGTCCGTCGACCGGCCTGCCGACCAGGACCGAGCAGGCCGACCTGCTGCTGGCCCTGTTCGGCCGGCATGGCGAAGCTCCGCTGCCGGTGCTCGCCCCGCGCTCTCCCGGGGACTGCTTCTGGGTCGTGCTCGAGGCGGCCCGGATCGCGCTGCGCTCGATGACCCCGGTCGTCGTGCTCTCGGAAGGGTACCTGGCCAACGGTTCCGAGCCGTTCCGTGTCCCCGGAGAGGACGAGCTGCCCGAGATCCGCCCCCGGTTCCTGTCCGATCCCGCGCAGTTCGCCGGCGCCTACGTCCGCGACCCCGAGACGCTGGCCAGGCCATGGGTCGTGCCGGGCACGCCCGGACTGGAATATCGGATCGGCGGTCTCGAAAAGGATCCCCAGGGCCGCGTGTCGTACGATCCGGAGAACCACGAGCGGATGATCGCCGCCCGGGCGGCCAGGATCGCCCGCATCGCGGACGACCTTCCGCCCGCCGCGCTCGAGGAGGGGGAGCCGGACGACGAGCTGGTCGTCGTCGGCTGGGGCGGCACCTGGGGCGCGATCACCGAGGCGGTCCGGGCGGAGCGTGCGCAGGACCGTCGGGTGGCGAGTGTCCACCTGCGGCATCTCAACCCGCTGCCGCGGGGGCTCGGCGAGCTGCTCGCCCGGTTTCCCCGGGTCCTCGTCGCCGAACGGAATCGGGGCCAGCTCGCGATGCTGCTCCGCGGCCAGCTCGGGGTCGACGTGGAGAGCTTCGCCCGGATCCGCGGCCTGCCGCTGCGGGTCGACGAGCTGCGGGAGCGCATCGCCGCATCCCTTTCCGGAGGCTGGTCATGAGCGGCGGCGGCACCCGTCCGAAGCTGACGCGCAGGGACTTCCAGAACGACCAGGACGTGCGCTGGTGTCCCGGGTGCGGCGACTACTCGATCCTGGCCTCGGTCCAGACGGTGTTCGCCGGCTTGGGCATCCCGCGGGAACGGTTCGTGATCGTCTCGGGAATCGGCTGTTCGAGCCGCTTTCCGTACTACATGAACACCTACGGCTTCCACACGGTCCATGGCCGTGCCCCCGGGGTGGCGACCGGAATCAAGCTCGTGCGTCCCGATCTGTCGGTCTGGGTCGTCACGGGCGACGGCGACGCGCTGGCGATCGGCGCCGGACACCTCCTCCATGCCCTGCGCCGGAACGTCGGCATCAGGATCCTGCTCTTCAACAACCGGATCTACGGGCTGACCAAGGGCCAGGCCTCGCCGACATCCGAGCCCGGCAAGACGACGCCGTCGACCCCCGAGGGGGTGACGGATCCTCCGTTCCGGCCGGTGGCCCTGGCCTTGGCGGCCGGGGCGACGTTCGTCGCGCGTTCGGTGGACCGCTTCGGCCCGCACCTCCAGCGGATGCTCGCGCGGGCCGCGGCTCACGAAGGAGCGGCGCTGGTCGAGATCCTCCAGAACTGCAACATCTTCAACGACGGGGCCTTCGCCGACGTCACGGGCAAGGCGGGAAAGGCGGAGAACGTCCTCCAGCTCGATCACGGGGCGCCGCTGCGCTTCGGCCCCGAGGGACGGTCGGGCCTGGCCCTCGACGCCGGCGGGCGGCTGGTCACGGTCGACGCCGAGGCCGAACCGCGGCGCGTACTGACCCACGACGAGCGGGCCGTCGACAGCGCGGTTCCCGACCTGCTGGCCCGGCTGGACCGGCCGGTGCCGATCGGCGTGTTCCGTGACGTCGAGGCCCCGGCCCTCGACCAGGTCCTCCGCCGGCGCCGCGAGGCCCGGCGCGCGGGGCGCGAGGGGGGGCTGGCCGACCTGCTGGCCGGTCCGAACGCATGGACCGTCGACTGATGGCGCCGTTTGCTTGACACCTCCTCGGGCAGTCGGTAGCCTCTCCCGCCGACGGCCGCATGCCGCGCGCTGGCGTGTGGACCGTTTTTTTGCGCTCTCGAACACAGCGTTTAAGGACCGAACGATGAAGACGTTCTTCCCCTCCGAGGGAGACATCCAGCGGGCCTGGTGGGTCGTCGACGCGACCGGCTTGCCGCTCGGGCGGCTGGCCTCGGTGGTCGCCACGCGCCTGCGCGGCAAGCACAAGCCGGAGTTCACGCCGTTCCTCGACTGCGGCGATCACGTGATCGTGATCAACGCGGAGAAGGCCGTCCTGACCGGCCGCAAGCTGGACCAGAAGACGTACTACCGTCACAGCGGGTACCCGGGGGGCCTGAGCGAGATTCCGGCACGCCGGATGCTGACCGAACGACCGGTGCGTGCGGTCGAACTCGCGGTGCGGCGGATGCTGCCGAAGAATCGCCTTGGCCGGAAGATGTACACGAAGCTCAAGGTGTACGCGGGGCCGGACCACCCGCACCAGGCGCAGAAGCCCCAGCCCCTCGATGCCGTGGCGTTGTCGACGTCCAGGAGCGCGTGATGAGCGTGACGCAGTACTACGGCACCGGGCGCCGCAAGGAAGCGGTGGCCCGCGTCTACCTCCGGCCCGGGACGGGCGAGGTGAAGATCAACCACCGGTCGTTCGAGAGCTACTTCCCGCAGGCGACGTTGCGCCTGATGGCGGAGCGCCCACTCGACGTGACCGAGACCAAGGGCCAGTTCGACATCGTCGCCAACATCCGCGGCGGTGGTCTGACGGGGCAGGCCGGCGCGCTGAGGCTCGGGATCGCGCGGGCGCTGCTGGAGTTCAACCCGGAGCTGCGCGGCGTTCTCAAGCCGGCGGGGCTCCTGACGCGCGACGCCCGCGAGGTCGAGCGCAAGAAGTACGGTCAGCCGGGCGCCCGCAAGCGCTTCCAGTTCTCGAAGCGCTGATCGCTTCGGCCGGCTGACGACACCCCAAGGTGGCAGGCGTCGACGGGGGCGCGCCACCTGCATGTGGAGGAACCGTGGAGAGTTCCGTATCGGTCTCCCTGCGCGAGCTGCTTGAGGCGGGCGCGCATTTCGGACACCAGAAGTCACGCTGGAACCCGCGCACGCGGCCGTACATCTTCGGTGCGCGCGGCGGGGTCTACATCATCGACCTGCAGAAGACCGTCGGCCTGCTGCGCGATGCGCTCGCGTTTCTCGAGCACATCACCTCGCAGGGCAAGATCGTCCTGTTCGTCGGCACCAAGCGTCAGGCCCAGGAGGTCGTGGCGCGCGAAGCGCAGCGCTGCGAGATGTTCTACATCCATCAGCGCTGGCTCGGCGGACTGCTGACCAACTGGCAGACGGTCCGCAAGTCGGTCGAGAAGATGCGCGATCTCGAGAACATCGAGACCGACAAGCGGTTCGCGCACCTCAAGAAGAAGGAGCGCCTGTCGCTGTCCAAGGACTACGAGCGGCTGCGCAAGGTGCTGATCGGCGTGCGCGACCTGACGCGCCGGCCGGACGCGCTGTTCGTGGTCGACGTCGTCCGCGAGCACATCGCGGTCGCCGAGGCGAAGAAGCTCGGCATCCCGGTGGTCGGCATCGTCGACACCAACGCCGATCCCACGCCGATCGACTATCCGATCCCCGCCAACGACGACGCGATCCGCTCGATCGAGCTGATCACGCGCCTGGCCGCGGACGCGATCCAGGAGGGACGCAACCAGTGGAAGGCGCAGCGCACCGAGCGTGCCGGACGAGCGCCCCGCCGTCGCGGAAGCGCCACGGGTCGGCGCAAGGCGGCCGAGCCCGGAGCCGAGGCTCCGGCGCCCGCGGTCGCCGCCGAGCCCGCGCCTGCGGCGGAGGCGGCGCCCGCGGAGCCGACGGCCGCACCGGACGCCGACGGAGAGAGCACCGACGCCTGACCGGCAGGCCGCCGGTCGCAGGGATGATCGCAACGTGGCGCCGTACGCGCGCCGTTCGGAGATGACAGCATGGCGGTGACAGCCCAGGACGTGAAGAAGCTCCGGGAGATGACCGGAGCGGGCATGATGGACTGCAAGAAGGCGCTGCTGGAAACTGGCGGCGACTTCCAACAGGCGGTCGACTTCCTGCGCAAGAAGGGCCTGTCGAAGGCGGCGGACAAGGCCGGCCGGGCGACCCGCGAGGGCGGAGTCTTCTCGTACATCCATGCCGGCAACCGGGTCGGCGTGCTGCTCGAGCTGAACTGCGAGACCGACTTCGTCGCCCGGACCGACGAGTTCCAGCAGCTGGCCAAGGGGCTGACGATGCACATCGCGGCCGGCAAGCCGCGCTTCGTCCGACGTGAGGACGTCGACGAGGCGACCCTGGCCCGCGAGCGGGAGATCTACCGCGAGCAGATGAAGGACTCCGGCAAGCCGGCGCAGGTGATCGACAAGATCGTCGAAGGCAAGCTGAACAAGTTCTTCGAGGAGTCATGTCTGCTCGACCAGGTCTACCTGATCGATCCGGACGCGAAGAAGAAGGTCCAGGAAGTGATCCACGAGGTCGTGGCGAAGCTCGGCGAGAACATCCAGGTCGCGCGCTTCGCCCGGTTCGAACTCGGAGAGGACGCCTGAGCGGCGCCGTCCCGCGGGACGGCAGGGAGGGCCGGACACGTGGGTGCGAACGACCGCGACGCTGATCCGGCGACCGGTGGCCCTGCGCATCGGCGGATCCTCCTCAAGGTCTCGGGCGAGGCGCTGGGAGGTCGCGAGGGAAGCGGCCTCGATCCCGCCACGCTCGACTACGTCGCGAGCGAGATCGCGGCGGCCCGCGAGGCCGGCATCGAGCTGGGGATCGTGCTCGGCGGCGGCAACTTCCTGCGCGGAGCCAACCTGTCCGCCGGTCTGCCTGTCGGGCGCGTCAGCGCCGACCAGATGGGCATGCTGGCGACCGTGATCAACGCGCTGGCCCTGCGCGACGTGCTGGCCGTCCGCGGGATCACGGCCCGGATCCTCGCTCCGGATCCGTTCGGCGCGGTCGCGGAGCGGTTTTCGCGCACGCTGGCCCTCGAGCGTCTGGCGGCCGGCGACGTGCTGCTGCTGGCGGGCGGCACCGGGCACCCGTTCTTCACGACCGACACGGCGGCGGCGCTGCGGGCGGCCGAACTCGACGCGGCGCTGCTCGCCAAGGCGACCAAGGTCGACGGCGTCTACGACCGCGATCCGCAGGCCGACCGTCGCGCGCGCCGCTACGAGACGCTGACCTGCCGGGAAGTGATCGAAAAGCGCCTCGCCGTGATGGACCTGACGGCGATCTCGCTCTGCCGCGCGGCCGGCGTGCCGATCGTCGTCTTCGACCTGTCTGCTGCCGGCGCGTTGCCGGCGATCGCCCGCGGCGAGCGGGTTGGTACTCTAGTCAGTCCCGGCGACTGAGATGCCGCCTTCCGCACGCCGGTGCGGGGACCGGCGGCGCGGTGAGCCGGAGCGAGGAGCAAGCGCGATGCTCGAGGAACTCTACGACCGAACGAGGACCCGGATGGACCAGTCCGTCGAGGCCGTCAAGCGCGAGTTCAACGGCCTGCGTACAGGAAGGGCGAGCACGACGCTGCTCGACGGGATCTCCATCGACTACTACGGGCAGATGACCCCGCTGAACCAGGTCGCCAAGCTCTCGGCTCCCGAGCCCGGACTGCTCGTCGCACAGCCGTTCGATCCCTCGCTCGTGCCGGTGATCGAAAAGGCGATCCGCGCGTCCGATCTCGGGCTCAATCCGGCGAGCGATGGCAAGGTGATCCGGATCCCGATTCCCCCGCTGACGGAGGATCGGCGCCGCCAGCTCGTCAAGAAGGTCGGCGCGATCGCCGAGGACGGGCGTACCGCCGTGCGGCAGATCCGCCGGGATGCCAACGAGGAGATCAAGGCCGCCCAGAAGGACGGCGAGATCTCGGAGGACGACGCGCGTCGCGGGCTGGACGAGATCCAGAAGCTGACCGACGAGCACGTCAAGCGGATCGACGAACTCGCTAAGGACAAGGAAAAGGAACTGATGGAGTTCTGATGGTGCCGCCGGCCTGCGCGATCCTGCTCGCCGCCGGGGCCGGCACCCGGCTCGCCGCCGGCCGGCCCAAGGCGCTGGTCGAGATCGCCGGCCGGCCGCTCGTGGCATGGTCCGCGGCGGCGATCGCCGCCACGGCCGAGATCACGGCCAGCGTGCTCGTCGTCCCGCAGGGAGCCGAGGGCGAGGAGGTCGCCGGCGCGGCGCGCGCGGCGGGGCTCTCGCCGGAGGTCGTCACCGGAGGTGCGCGCCGTCGCGACTCCGTGGCGGCCGGGCTCGCCGCCGTCGAGCACGCGCTGGTGGTGGTCCACGACGCGGCGCGTCCGCTCGCCGGGCCCGGGCTGTTCGCGCGGCTGCTCGCCACCGCGGCCGAGAAGGGGGCGGCGATCCCGGCGCTTCCGGTGGCCGACACCCTGGTCCGTGTGGCCGGCGACCTGGTGGACGAGCCCTGCGACCGGGCGGAGATCCTGGCCGTGCAGACCCCCCAGGCCTTCCGCACCGACCTGCTGCGTCGTGCCCACGCGGAGGCCGACCCCGCCTGGGACGCTCCGGACGACGGGGCGATGGTTCGGCGGCTCGGACATTCCGTGCACGTCGTTGCCGGCGACCCGGCCAACCGCAAGCTGACCTGGTCCGGCGAGATCCCGTGGTTCGAGGCGATGCTGGCCGGCAGGGCGGCACGATGAGCGGCACGCGCGTCGGGCTGGGGTGGGACGTCCACCGGCTGGCGCGGGGCCGGCCGCTGGTTCTCGTGGGCGTCCGGCTCGACGCGGATCTCGGGCCGGTCGCCCACTCCGATGGCGACGTGCTGGCCCATGCGGTGATCGACGCGCTGCTCGGCGCCGCGGGGCTCGACGACATCGGGACGCTGTTTCCAGACGATGATCCGCGCTGGCGGGGAGCCGCGGGCATCGACCTGCTGGTGCGGGCCGTCAGCCGGCTCGCCGAGGCCGGCTGGCGGCCCCTGCAGGTCGATGCCGTGGTGATTGCGGACCGGCCAAAGCTGGCTCCGCACCGGGCCGCGATCCGTGGCGCCTTGGCGCTGGCGCTCGGTCTGTCCGTCGACGCGGTCAACGTCAAGGGCAAGCGGACGGAAGGGCTCGGCGGGCTGGCGGACGGCGCCGGCATCGGCTGCCGCGAGATCGCCCAGATCGAGCCCCTGCCGGCGGCGGAGGCATGACCGGCGAGCGCCGGCCGCGGCCCGGATCGCGCGGCGGCGGGTCGGACCGCGGCCGGGGCGGGCCGGGGGACCGCGAGCAGCGCGGCGGCGAGGTGGCGGTCGGCTACCACTCGGTCCGCGCGGCGCTCGAGAAGACCCCGCGTCGCGTCGAGCGGCTGATGATCCAGCGCGGGCGCCGGGACGCGCGGATCCGCCGGCTGGTGGCGCTGGCCCGGGAGGCGGGCATCCCCTTCCGGCCCGTGCCGGCCGAGGCACTCGATCGCCTCGCCGGGCGCGCCTCGCACCAAGGTGTCGCCGCGAGGCTCGCCGGCTGCGATCTGCGGCCGCTCGATGAACTGCTCGAGCCGCGCCTTCCGTCGTTGCTGGTCGTCCTCGACGGGGTCGAGGACCCGCGCAACGTCGGGGCGATCGCACGGACGGCGGCGGCGGTGCGGGCCGGCGGGATGGTGCTGCCGGGGTGGCGGTCCGCAGGTGTCGGCGCGGGCGCCCTGAAGACCGCGGCCGGCGCCTTCGCCGCGCTGCCGGTGGCGCGGGCGGGGAACACCTCCCGGGTCCTCGAGGCGCTGCGGGAGGCGGGCATGACCACCGTCGCCTTGGATGTCCACGGG
>JAJRXN010000264.1 GCA_024276295.1 Acidobacteriota bacterium | reverse complement strand
GGCTGACCGGGTCCCCGAAAGCCGCCCGATGCGAATCCTTCAGGAGAAAAGAAGATGCGATTCAGGACCACCGTCTCCGTCACCGCATTGCTGGCCTCGGCGCTGCTGATCGCGGCCGCGATCCCGTCCCTTTCCGCCTCCTCCCGGGCGCCGACCTCGTCGCCGAAGGCGCTGGCATTCGACGGCTCCCGCGCCGAGACGGAACTGTTCATGCGCTACAACCGCACGATCAAGATGACGACCGAGCAGGAAGCTCGCTGGAGAGAGGCGCTCGGCGAGATGCGCGCCCCCTGCTGCGACAGCTTCTCCGCCGCCACCTGCTGCTGCGAGTGCAACCTGGCGCGCTCCATCTGGGGCCTCGCCAAGTTCATGGTCGTCATGGAAGACGCCAGCGCGTCCGAGGTCCGCTCCACGGTCGAACGCTGGCTGAGCGTGGCCAATCCGAACGGTTTCGACGGGAATTCCTGCAGCTCCGGTCGCTGCGGAAAAAGCTTCCGCGACTCCGGCTGCGGCGGGATGTCCGAAGACCGGCTCGTGCACTGACCCGGACGCGGGAGGGCATCCGCGTCGTCGCGCGGAACGGCTGCCGCCCGCCGGGAGCCGCCCCCCGCCGACGCGGTGCCCTCCCCGGCCCCCCTGAAAGGAGGCACACCATGACCAAGACAGCAGCAGCCGCGGGAACGTTCGCGCTGGTCCTGCTGATCGTTCCGTTCGCGGCCTACGCGGGCGAGCGGCCGAAGCCGGCTGCGACGAAGGAAGAGGAAAAGACCAGGGCGCCGATCTCGGCCGAGTCGATGCCGCCGGGGATCACCGTGCTCGCCCCGGCCGCAAGGAAGCACCCGGACTGGCCCGTGATCCGTATCCGCGTCCGGACGGACACCGAGCGGATGAGCCGGGTGCGGCGCAGCGCCGGGAGCTATCTGTCGGACTTCACGCCCGAGGACGACGAGCCGGCGGGAATGTCCACGGACGAGGACCGCGTCGTGCGTCGCGCCCCCGCCCCCAGGACCCGGCGACCGGACTCGAGCCGGCCCCCGACGCTGTCCGAACAGCTCGGCCAGCTCGAACCGACCGAGGGACTCGCCGGCACGATGCTCGAGGAAGAGGCCGAGTGGGACCCGGAATCGGACCTCCCGGAACGCGACCCTGCCCTGCCCTACCCGTGGAACCCGAGCCGCTTCATCACGCCGGCCCTCGATCCCGCCTGGTGGCCGGAAGAGGCCTATCCCCGGCGCAACCCGGCCCTGCCCTACCCCTGGAACCCCTCGCGGTTCGCTCCGCCGATCATCGACCCGCGGTGGGTGCCGGAGGACGCGCGTTCACGGTAGCGCAGCGGGAGTTCACTCCGGCAGCGCGCGCAGCTCGAGGTTGGAGACGTAGATGCCGTAGGCTTCGTCGAACGGCCGGCGCCGGTAGCGGCGCGCGACCTCGCGGTGCCGGCGCGCGGCTTCGTTCTGCGGATCGAGTTCGAGGCAGTCATTGAAGAACCGCTGCGCCTCGCCCGCCGAGCGGGCCTGGAGCGCGAGCACGCCGAGGTTGTACCAGCCGATGGAGATCCAGCGCTCGAGCTGGGCCGGCCGGTACTTCTGCGGCACGCGGTAGAACAGGCGCAGCGCCTCCTCGTAGTTCCCCCGCGCAAAGGCGTCTCGCCCGGACGCGATGCGCTCCTGCGCATCCTCGCGCTCGCGCAGGGCATCGCGCGCGGTCTCGAGTTCCTCGAGCACGTCGAAGTTCGTCGGATCGGCCTGCTGGGCGATCGTCAGCAGTTCGACGGCGCCGGCCTCGTCGCCCTGCCGCAGCGCGGCCCGCGCCCGGGCCACCAGCCGCGGGACGTCCCGCCTCGTGTACCGCGGCTGTCCGGCCCGACTGTCGGGAGTCGCGGGTGCCGGGCTGTCGGTCGTGGCGGACGGTGGCGGCGCGGCGGCGTCGGCGGAACCCGTCGCTTCCTGCTGCTCCGCGGCGGCGGCGGGGATCGCGGCGGCGGCGGCGCGCCGTACCTCGGCGGTCATCGATCGGGCGATCGTCTCCCCGACCCGGTCGGAGCCGAGCAGGCCGAGCGTCCGCGCCGCGTACAATCCCGCCGTCATCAGCCCGACGAGGACGAGACCGAGCATCAGTCCCCGGCGGAGTCCACCGGTTGCCGCGGTTCGGGCTCGCGTCCGCGAGGGCGCCGGAGGCGGCGCCACGACCGGCGGCTGCTCCGCCTCAGGCACCGGCGGAGGTGCAATGCCCGCCTCCGCGGGCGACGGCGCCGTCACGGTCCCCGTGGCCGGGCCGGGCGCCGGAGGAAGAGGCGGCGG
>JAJRXN010000263.1 GCA_024276295.1 Acidobacteriota bacterium | reverse complement strand
GCAGGGCCGGTTCGATGCGGAGGTCACGGGGCGCGGCCGGGTGGGCCGCCAGCCGTGCGCGCACTCGCTCGCCGAGCGACGGGCTCGTCTCGACGAGCAGCAGCCGCACGAGCGCCCGCAGCGAGTCCGGCGCGTGCACCGCCAGCCCGTCGAGCATGTCGGCCGCCAGCAGGCCCCGGCCCGGGCCGAGTTCCGCAAGGGTCCAGGGTCCTCCCCCGGCGAGACGGTGGATCTCCGCGACCTGCACCGCCACCCGGCGCCCGAAGGCGGGCGAGACGTCGGACGAGGTCGAGAAGTCGCCGCACGACCCGGTGGTCGCCTCCGGCCGGACGTAGTAACCGCCCGGCCCGTAGAGGGCGCAGGCCATGAACTCGCGGAAAGGGATCCGGCCGGCCGCGGCGATCCGGCGACGGATCTCGTCCGCGGCGCTCATGCGGGCCGGCTTTCAGTAGCGGCTGAACCTGGCTGCGCTGAGTTCGGGGTGCTGCGGCAGCCGGCGCCGCGGATAGGTCGGGCTGGTGTACGTGACGGGGTTCTGCGCGGTCGTCCCGGGGGGCGCTACCTGCCGGGCGGGGGCTCCCCCCTTGGCCTCGATCTCCTTCCAGCGATCGAGCGCCGACGGCTTGCCCGCCTGGATCTGCCGCTGGAGCAGGATCAGCGCGTCGATGATCGCCTCCGGCCGGGGCGGACAGCCGGAGACGTACATGTCGACCGGAATGATCTCGTCGACCCCCTGAACGGTCGAGTAGCTGTTCATCATCCCGCCGGACGAGGCGCAGGCGCCGACGGCGAAGGTCCACTTCGGCTCCGGCATCTGCTCCCAGAGCTTGCGCACCGCGGGGGCCATCTTCTTGCTGACCGTCCCTGAAACGAGCATCAGGTCCGACTGCCGCGGGGAGAACCTCAGCGCCTCGGAGCCGAAGCGCGAGATGTCGAACCTGGAGCCGACCACGGCCATCATCTCGATCGCGCAGCAGGCGAGCCCGATCGGAAACGGCCACAGTGAGTTCTTGCGGCCCCAGCCGAGCGCCCACTCGAGCATCGAGGACAGGCGCGTCGTGACGACCCCTTCCTCGGGCTTCTCGATGATCTGCGGATTGACCCAGGCTTTCATGATGCCGGCATGCTAGTCGCCCCGCCCCGGCCCGGCAACCCGGCCCCGCGGGCGCCCGGCCGCGTCACGCCCCCCCGAACCGCAGCACCACCTCGTCCCCGAGCCGCTCGCGCAGGAACACCGCGAGCCTCCGCTTGAGCTTCGCCTCGGCCTGGCGGACCGCCTCGCGCGTGATGCCGAACCGGTCGCCGATCTCCTGCAGCGTCTTCGGCTCGTCGGCGGCCAGCCGCTCGTCGAGCAGCACCCGCTCGCGCTCGCCGAGATCCTCGCGGAATTCGGCGATCGCCGCGTCGATCCGCTCCCGCAGATCCTGCGTGACGACCTCGTCCTCGACGGTCCGCCCCCCGGCCCGCAGCGTGTCGCCGAGCGTGATGTCGCCGTCGTCGCTGATCGGCGTGTCGACCGACACGTCCGGCGAGGAAAGCGCGCGCTCGACGTCCTTGACGTCGTCCTCGGCGACGCCGAAGCGCTCGGCGAGCAGTCGCGTAGTCGGTACGATCCCCTGGGCCTGCAGCTTCTGCTGCTCGCGCCGCAGGTTGTAGAGCAGCTTGCGCCGGGCGTTGGTCGTGCCGACCCGCACGAGCCGAGCGTTGTCCATCAGGAACTTGAGCATGTAGGCCTTGATCCACCACGCGGCGTAGGTCGAAAACCGCACGCCCTGCTCCGGGTCGTAGCGCCGAAGCGCCTCGAGCAGGCCGACGTTTCCCTCCTGGATCAGGTCCATCACGTTGCGCAGCGCGCGGCGGTACATCAGCGCCAGCTTGACGACCAGCATCAGGTTGGCCGAGACGAGGCGCGCCGCCGCGTCGCGGTCCCCGGTCTCACGGAAACGCCGGGCGAGTTCGGCCTCCTCCTCGCGGTCGAGTGCCGCGAAGCGCTTGACCTCCTGGATGTAGCGCGCCAGCGGATCGCTCGGCACCGGCACGGAGACCGCCGGATGCGGGACGAGCGCCGTCTCGGTGCTCTCGGCGACGTCGACCGCCTCGACGAAGTCCGGAACCGGGTCCTCGGGCGGATCGTCGGCCGGGACGACCTCCGCCTCGATCCGCTCCGGCTCCCGGTCGTCGGGAGGCCGCCCGTCCCGACGCCTGCCCGAGCCCCTCATGGCGGGCCGTCTCCTGTGCGGTCCAGCCGCGAGACGATCGGCAGGTCGGCCGGAAGGATCGGCAGGTCGGCCATCTCGGCGGGAGCGAACCAGCCGAGGCCGCCGACCTGGAGCGGCCGGGGCTCGCCGGAGACGATCTCGGTGCGCAGGAAGTGCAGCTCGACGGTCCGCTCGGGGTAGTCGTGCCGCAGCGTGGCCAGCGGCGCCGGGGCCGCGACACCCACGCCGAGTTCCTCGCGCAGTTCCCGAACCAGCGCCTCCGCCGGCGATTCGCCATCCTCGAGCTTGCCGCCGGGGAACTCCCAGTAGCCGGCCATGTGCGAGCCGGCGAGGCGGCGGGTCAGCAGAAACCGGCCGTCCCGTTCGATGACGGCTGCGGCGACCCGGATCATGGGAAGTGGCGACACGGCAACCGCCTTTCCGTACGGAACGAGCGCGCCGACCATGATAGGAACGCCGGGCTGCGCCCGGCAAACGCGGGGCCGCATTCCGGGGAGGCGGAGGTCGCGATTCGACGTACTCTCTCCGCCATCGCGGTCTGCTGTCCGAAGCGCGCGAGGAGGGAGTTTCGATGGTCCGCTCGCCGGGACCGCGCCCGCAGGCGCTGTACTTGGTCAACATGCTCGCGGGCCTGCTGGTGCTTTCGTGTGCCGGCATGGCCGTCTCGGCCCAGGAGCCGATCAGGGTCGCCGACGAGGTCGTCGAGACGATCGAGTCGCCGCATCCGTACCCCGCAGGCGGCCCGGCCCGCGAGGCGGTCTGGACGCACACGCTGCACTGGCCGCGGGCGAGTTTCATCGCCGTCCATTTCGCACGTTTCGAACTGGCACCAGGCGACGTGCTCGAATTGCGCGATCCCGAAGGCACGGTCCGGCACCGCTACACGGGCCGCGGATTCCAGCAGCGGGGTGGCGACTTCTGGGGCCTGTCGGTCCCCGGCGACACGATGATCATCACGCTGTACTCGCAGACGCAGAACCGCGACGCGGACGCCGACGCCTGGGGCGTTCTGATCGACCGCTGGACGCACGGCTATCCTCCGGGACAGCGCCCGCCGGAGACGGACGCGCTGTGCGGCGCGGAGGATTTCCGCGACATCGAGTGTTACCGCGATTCCGAACCGCAGGCGTTCGACAAGGGGCGTGCGGTGGTGCGGCTGCTCAAGAACGGCTCGGCGCACTGCACCGGCTGGCTCGCCTCGTGCGAGAACCACATCATCACCAACGAGCACTGCGTCGCCTCGCAGGGCGAGCTGGACCAGATCGAGTTCCAGTTCGAGTTCAAGCGCCCGCTCTG
>JAJRXN010000016.1:2500-27682 GCA_024276295.1 Acidobacteriota bacterium | reverse complement strand
AGCTCGAACGCGCGCTCGACCGCCGCCGCGTCCGCGTAGATGTCGGCATGATCGAACTCGACCGGACCGAGCACGGCGACCTGCGGCCAGTAGTGCATCATCTTCGGCCCCTTGTCGAAAAAGGCCGTGTCGTACTCGTCCGCCTCGAGCACCAGCTCCTTGCCGCCGCCGAGCATCGCCCCTCGCGGATACCCTCCCGGACGGCCGCCGATCACGAACGACGGATCGCGGCCCGCCGCCGCGAGCAGGTGCACGACCAGCGAGGCGGTCGTGGTCTTGCCATGGGTCCCGGCCACGGCGATCACGCGCCGGCCGGGGACCAGCAGCCGCTCGATCAGCTCCGCCATCGAGGCCAGCGGGAGTCCGTTCGAGAGCGCATGTTCGAGTTCCGGGTTGCCGCGGGAGATCGCGTTGCCGACGACGATCAGCCGCCCGTCGTCTGGGACGTTGCGTTCCGAAAACGGCGTCAGTACGTCGATCCCCGCCTCCGCCAGCACCTCCGAGGCCGGCGGATAGACCGCCCCATCCGACCCGGAGACGACGCAGCCCCGCCCGGCGAGCAGGCACGCGAGCCCCGACATCGCCGAACCGCCGATACCGAGAAAATGGACCTTGTCGGGCCAGGAGGCGGGCCAGCGTCCCATGGGGGTTCTCCGTCGCGTCGTGGACTTCGCCCGAGATTATCGGCGATCACTCGCCGTCCGTCTCCACCGGCGCGCCGGCCTCTGCCTCGTCTCCGCGGACGATGACCGGCGGCTCGCCGAACCAGCCGCGCGCGGCGAGCCGGCGCGCGCGCTGGACGCGACTCGCGCCGAGCATCCGCAGCAGGACCGCGCACCGACAGGCGCTCCGCAGGCGCGCGGCCGCCGCGCGCACGCTCTCCTCGCCCCGCTCGACGCTCGGCAGCGCCCCCGGAAAGTCGAGCGGATTGAACTCGGCGACGTCCGGATGCAGTTCGACGTCGGCGATCCCGAGCCGCACGCGGCGCAGGCTCCACTCGGTCACCTGGTTGGCCCGATCGTGGATCGCGACGCCGCGGCGCAGGGGCGGGATATACGCCTGGAAGTCGGTCGCCACGTCGACGGCGATGATCAGGTCGACCGGCATGTCGAGCAGGGCGCGGACCGGAACGCGATCGGTCGCCACGCCGTCGACGAGGATCATCTCGCCGAGGGGCAGCGGGGGCATCACGCCCGGGATCGCACCCGAAGCGAGCACGGCGCGCCGCAGGTTCCCGCCGCGGAACTCGACCGCGCGACCGCTGACGAGGTCCGACGCCACCGCGGCGAACGGCACGGGGAGCCGCTCGATCGGCACGTCGGGCACCAGCCCGACGAGGTGCTCGCGGTAGATCTCCTCGGGAATGAACGACTCGCGCACGTAGGTCCGGCCGAAGAACAGGCTGCGCTTGACGGCCCGGGAGACGCGGTCGCGCAGACCGACCCCCTCGGGCGGACGGCGACTGAGAAACTCGAGCTGGACGTCCCGGAACCGGCGCGACGAGATGTACTCGACGAGGCGCCGGCGCACCGGCTCCGAGGCTCCCTCGGCGGCGAACGCGCCTCCGATGATGGCGCCGATGCTCGTCCCCGAGATGGCGACCGGCGCCCGGCGGGCCTCCTCGAGCGCCCGGAGCACGCCGAGGTGGGCGAAGCCGCGGGCGGCGCCGCCCCCGAGCGCGAGCCCGATCCGCGGCCGGACCAGCGTCGTCAGAAGACCCACGAGACGCTCCGGTGGACGGCGCTGTCCGGCAGCCACTCGATGCGGCCGACCTTGTACGTGGCATCACCGGCGACGAGCGGCTCGACCCGGCGGAAGTGCACGAGGCAGTCGAGATGCTCGAGGATCTCCATCTCGTGCGTCCTGCCCTCGCCGAGCCGTACCGGGTGGATCGTCCCGAGCGGCCAGCCGAGCAGGTAGACCGTCGTGCCCGGCGGAAGCGGGAGGTAGTTGACCTCCCCGTAGCCGAAATTGATCCGGATCCGCAGCGCGGGCCCCTCCTCGTCGTCCACGCGCCCGACCTCTTCCCAGAACGCGCCCCGCCCGAGCTTGGTGGCGAGCACCAGCCGGTAGCCCTGGGGATCCGGCTCGAGCACGCCACGGTCACGGTCGAGTTCGTGGCGGGCAAGCACGCCCTCGACCTGCCGTTTCCAGGTCTCGAAGACGTCGCCTTCGCGGTCGGGGGGGGCCGAGGCATCGACCCGGGCCAGTTCCTGGAAATCGCGCTCGTGGATCGCGATGAACCACCGGTTCGCGGTCGTGGCCAGCGTGCGAGAATCGTCGTCGACTCCGCATCCCCAGCCCGCGCCGGCCACGAGGGTCAGCACCAGCAGGCCGAGCGCGGACGACCGGACGCGGGCGTGGAAGAAGATGGCACAGCAGATGCGGTTCATCAGGCGATTCCCCCTCGTGCCGGCGGGCCGCCCCCCCGGCGCGCGGGGCCGGCGGCGACGATGAGCTTCGATTCTCGCGCCGCCGGGCGGTTCTTTCCAGCGTCGCTCGCCAGTGCGGTCGATCTCCAGCGCCGCCTCGCCGGCCGCGTGCGGCAGACGGCCCTGCCTGCATCTCCCCGGCGCGTCGCCGGGGCCGACCTGTCGTACGACCGCGCCCGCGGCCGGCTCTACGCCGCGGTCGTCGTGCTCGAGCGCTCCAGCGGCGAGGTGGTCGAGATCGCGCGCCACGAAGGTCCGGTCCGGGTGCCCTACGTTCCCGGCTTCCTCTCGTTCCGCGAAGGGCCGGCGATCCTCGCGGCACTCGATCAGCTCTCGCGCCTCCCGGACCTTCTTCTCTGTGACGGGCAGGGGCTGGCCCATCCCCGACGATTCGGACTCGCCTGCCACGTCGGCGTGGCGACGGGCCTGCCGACGGTCGGCGTGGCGAAGTCGCGCCTCTGCGGCACCCACCGCGACCCGGGACGGCGGCGCGGCTGCCGGACGCGACTCGTCGACCGGGGAGAGGTCGTCGGTGCCGTGCTGCGCACCAGGACCGGCGTCCGGCCGCTGTACGTCTCGGTGGGACACCGCGTCCGGCTCGAGGACGCGTGCCGGGAGGTGCTGTTCTGGGCGCGGCGATTCCGGTCGCCGGAGCCGGTCCGGCTCGCCGACCGGGAAGTCGCCGTCATGCGCCGGATCGTCGCCGGGCCGACCGGGCAAACGGGCTAGAATCTCGGTCCAGGGAGTCTCGCGAGTGATGAGCGACGGACTGACGATCATGGTGACGGCGCTGGCGGGCCTGGCCGGCCTCGCGCTGGCCGCCTGCAGTACCGGGACGGCCGGCAGCGGGAGCGACAGCCGCCTGGCCGCCCGCCGCGAGGCGATGGTCCGCGACCAGCTCGCCGCGCGGGACATCACCGACGAGCGGGTGCTCGCGGCGATGCGCACGGTTCCGCGCCATCTGTTCGTTCCCGAAGCGCTGCGCGATGCGGCCTACCAGGACTCGCCGCTGCCGATCGGTCACGGACAGACGATCAGCCAGCCGTACATCGTCGCGCTGATGACGCAGCGCGCCGGCGCGGGGCCGGGCAAGAAGGCGCTCGACGTGGGCACCGGGTCCGGCTACCAGGCGGCGATCCTGGCCGAGACCTGCTACGAGGTCTACACGATCGAGATCCTCTGCGACCTCGCCGACCAGGCGCGGGAACGGCTCGATGCCCTCGGCTACACGAACATCACGTCGCGCTGCGGTGACGGCTACGCCGGCTGGCCGGAGCACGCCCCGTTCGACGTGATCATCGTCGCCGCGGCCCCCGAAGAGGTGCCGCAACCGCTGATCGACCAGCTCGCGCCGGGGGGGCGCCTCGTGATCCCCGTCGGCCGGCTGAACCAGGAGCTGCTCGTCGTCGAAAAGGGGGCCGATGGCTCGGTCCGCCGGTTCAGCTACGGCGGCGTGCGGTTCGTCCCGATGACCGGCGAGGCCGAGCGACGCACCGATCCGCCGTGACCGGCCGACCAGGGGCCCGCCGCCCCGCGGCGCGTTTCCCCGGTTTCCGGTAGACTCCGCGCCCTCTTCTTTCCGCCCCACCGGGAGGATTTCGCCGTGGCCAAGGACATCACACCCCGCGACAGCGACTACGCCCGCTGGTACACCGACGTGGTGACCCGCAGCACGCTTGCCGACTACAGCCCGGTCAAGGGCTGCATGGTGATCCGCCCGCACGGCACCGCGCTGTGGGAGAACATCCAGCGCGGTCTCGACGGGATGTTCAAGGCGACGGGGCACGAGAACGCCTACTTCCCGATCTTCATCCCCAAGTCGTTCCTCGCGCGCGAGGCCGAACACGTCGAGGGCTTCGCCAAGGAGTGCGCGATCGTGACCCACACGCGCCTCAAGGCGGTCGAGGTCGACGGCCGGCGCACCGTCGTCCCGGACCCCGAAAGCCGCCTCGAGGAGGAGCTGATCGTCCGGCCGACCTCCGAGACGATCATCTACTCGATGTTCGCCAAGTGGATCCAGTCCTACCGCGACCTGCCGATCCTGCTCAACCAGTGGGCCAACGTCGTCCGCTGGGAGATGCGGACGCGGCTGTTCCTGCGGACGACGGAGTTTCTCTGGCAGGAGGGACACACCGCCCACGCGACCCACGAGGAGGCGATCGAGGAGGCCCGGCGGATGCTCGAGGTCTACCGGACCTTCGCCGAGGAGTGGCTCGCGATCCCGGTCCTGACCGGGACCAAGACCGAGAGCGAGAAGTTCGCCGGAGCGCTGACGACGTACTGCATCGAGGCGCTGATGCAGGACGGGCGAGCGCTCCAGGCGGGAACCTCGCATGATCTCGGCCAGAACTTCGCCCGGGCCTTCGACGTCAAGTACCAGAGCGCCGCCGGCGACTGGCAGCACGTCTGGAACACGTCGTGGGGCGTCTCGACGCGGCTGATCGGCGCCGTCGTGATGTGCCATGGCGACGACGACGGGCTGGTGCTCCCCCCGCGGGTCGCCCCCGTCCAGGCGGTGATCGTGCCGATCTGGCGCAACGAGAGCCAGCGCGAGGCGGTCCTCGCGCAGGGTCGGGCCCTTTGCGAGCGGCTCGTCGCCCGCGGCATCGCCACGCGGCTCGACGAGCGGGACAACGTCAATCCGGGGTTCAAGTTCGCCGACTGGGAACTCAAGGGCGTCCCGCTGCGGCTCGAACTCGGCCCCCGCGACGTCGAGGCACGCCAGGTCGTCGCGGCCTCGCGACTCGATCGCTCCAAGACGAAGCTCGGCTGGGACGGTCTCGAAGAAGCGGTGGCCGCAAAGCTCGACGAGATCCAGGCGGGACTGTTCGAGCGCGCCCGCCAGCGACGCGAACAGGCCACGCGGGACGTCGAGACGTGGGACGAGTTCCTCGAGGCGATCGAGGAGGGAGGCTTCGTCCGCGCACGGTTCGTTCCCGACCCGGAGGTCGAGGCCGAGATCCAGCAGGAGACCCGGGCGACGGTCCGGCTGGTTCCTCTCGACGGCGCCGACGATCCGGGGCCATGCATCCGGACCGGTCGCAAGGCGTCCGGGAGAGTGGTCTTTGCCAGGGCTTACTGAATCGTTATTGCAATCTCTTTCGCATTGCCTCGAAAGCGTTCGCAGATCCGAGGCGGCGTGTTGCCGGGCGTCCGTTTCTGTGGCAAAACCTTGACGTGTGGCGTACCGATGCCGCCCGAGGGGTGAGGTCCTCCGAGCCGGGGGGGCTCGGACGATCTTCCGCCGGGGCGATCGAATCCCGGGGAGCCCGGTGGGCGGAAGAAGGACGACCCTTGAGCGTTCCCTTACGAAGACTCCTCCAGACGGCCCTGCTCGCGACCACGGCATCCTGCCTGGTCTGGGCCGCCTTCTGGACCGTGCTGGTGCTCGAACCGCTGCCGGACCGCGGTCTGGTCGTCGTGAGTGCGGTCGAGCGGGACTACGAGGAGGTCGCCGCCGAGGGCCTGCTCAGGGTGGCGATCGTCCCTGACCAGGTGAACTGGGTCATCTACCGCGGAGAGCCGGAAGGGCTGGTACGCGAGCTGCTCGGCCGGCTGGTCGAGGGTTCGGGACTCGATCTCGAGCTGATCCCGGTCGAGAGCGAGGTCTCGGCGACCCGGGCCCTGGCACGAGGCGAGGTCGACCTGGTGGCGACCAGCAGCAGCGGCTTCGTGCCGCCGCTGACGGAGATCGCCTGGACGGCGCCGCTGGACGAGGAACGGCCGGTTGTCGTCGGCCGCGAGGCGGAGACGATCCGCCGGGTCGAGGATCTCGCCGGAGCCACGCTCGCCGTCCGCCGCTTCAGCGCGCTCGAACAGGTCGCGTTCGACTGGCGCGGCCAGCTCGACGGACGACTGACGATCGTGCGTCTTCCCGCGAACCTGAGCGACCGCCAGCTCGCCCTCGGGGCCGCGCGAGGCGAATGGCCGCTGGTCCTGCTCGACGAACGGCGGGCCCGGCTCGAGGCGGCGGTCTACCGGTCGCTATCCGTCAGCGCGCCCCTCCTCCCGGCCCTGCCGGTGCGCTGGGCGGTCCGGCCGACGTCGCCGAGACTTCGCGAAGCCGTCTCGGATTTTCTGGTGCAGAGCCGCCGCAGCGGCGTGATCGCCGAACTCGAACGACGGTACCTCGAGAATCCTGAGCGTCTGCGGGCCCTCCGCCGGCCACGCTTCCGGACCACGGGGGACACGCTCTCGCCGTGGGACCCGCTGTTCCGGCTAGCTGGCTACGCGCACGGATTCGACTGGCGGCTGCTGGCCGCGCTGGCCTTTGCCGAGAGCGGCTACGACCCGTGGGAAGTCAGCCCCGCCGGCGCGGTCGGCCTGCTGCAGCTCATGCCGGCCACTGCGGCGAGCTGGGGCGTCGACGATCCGTTCGACCCGCGGCAGAACGTCACCGCCGGGGCACGGCACCTGCGGTGGATCTACGACCTCTACGACGGCATCCCGGCCCCCGACCGGCTGGCCTTCGCCCTGGCGGCCTATAACATGGGGATCGGCCATCTCGCCGATGCCCGGGCCCTGGCGGCGCAGCGGGGACTCGACCCCGGACGCTGGAAGGGGAACGTCGCCGAGGTCCTGCCGCTGCTCGAGAATCCGGCGATCTACCGCTCCCTGCCCCACGGCAAGGCGCGGGGCGCCGTCACGCGCCGCTACGTCGAGCACGTGCTGGACCTCTACCGCCGGTTCACGGCGACCGACACGCGGGCCAGGGCGGTTCTCCCGGTCTACGGCTCGTGAGCCGTGGCCCCGGCAGCGGCATCCGGCCCTCGCGGCGAGCGGGCGTCCTGCTCGCCGGACTGCTCGCGGTGGCCGGACCCGCCGTCGCCGAGGAAGCCGAGGTGGCCGAGCCACCTGCCGCGCACCGGGCGGCTTCCGGCCCGCGCTGGTTCCCGGCGACGCTGCTCTTTCACGGGCCGCTGGCGTCGGAGCGGGAGCCACGCTTCGAAGCGCGCGCCGTGCGCGCCGACCTCGGCCCGGCCAGCACCACGCTCGGCATCGCGTCGTTCGGCGGCACGTTCGGAATCGTGCGCTGGGCGGGCCGCAACGACTGGGAGTGGCAGATCGACTTCGGCGCCGGAGTCGTCTCGGTCTTCGACCTCGGCTCCGAGGAGCGGGACCTCTGGAACACCGACTTCCTGGCCACCCTGCCGGTGTCGGTGCGCCGCGGCGCGTTCTCGGCCCGGGCCCGGCTGTACCATCGCTCGTCGCACCTCGGTGACGAACTGCTGCTCCGTGAGCAGGTGATCGACGCCGGCCCGCGGATCGAACTCAGCTTCGAGGCGATCGAGCTGCTTGCGTCGTACGAACGGGGCCCGCTCCGCGTCTACGGCGGCTGGACGCGTTTCGTCGGGCGCGCCGTCAAGGTCGGCCAGAACATGGCGCAGCTCGGCGCCGAGATCGATCTCGGCCGGCCGCGACCGGGAGGAACGCGGGCATTCGCTGCGCTCGACGCGAGCGGCTGGAACGAGACCGGCTGGGATCCCGAGATCGGCCTGCGCCTCGGCCTCGCGGTCCCGGCCCCCTGGTCGGGCCGCCGCCGGCTGATCCTGGCTCTCGAGGCGCGGGACGGCCCCCTGCCCTTCGGACAGCTCTACGGAACCAGCACCCGCTGGATCGGACTCGGCGTCGTGCTGTCCGACTGAGTCGCCCCCGACGCCGGCGCCGACGCGAGCCTCTCCGCAGGATGCCCGGACGTCCCGACAGAGCCGCGGGCGACGTCGTTCGGAGGCGGTCCTTCCTCGGGGACTCTCAGCCGGTGCCGGCCGCGCGGCAGGTAGGCCCGGCGGATCTGCGGATTCGCCAGCCGCAGGTCGCGGTAGTCGAGGCCGTGTTCGCGGGCCAGGTCGAGCAGGCTCACCCGCGAGCGCCGCACGTCGACCTCGACATGACGATAGCGCGGAACCCAGCGCGGCTCGGCACGCGCCAGCCCGTACGACTCGGGATCGGTGAACACGAGCTTGGCCGCAAGCAGCCGCGGCACGTAGCGGCGGGTCTCGCGCGGCAGGTAGAGGTCGAAGTAGCCGCGCTCTCCCTGCTCCTCGAGGGCGTCGCGGATGCGGTTCTCGCCCGCGTTGTAGGCCGCCAGCGCGAGGAACCAGTTCCCGAACTCGTCGTGCAGGTCGGAGAGATACGCGATCGCGGCATCGGTGGCCTTTTCCGGATCACGTCGCTCGTCGAGATAGCGGTTGATGGTCAGGCCGTAGCGCCGCGCGGTCCCCCGCACGAACTGCCAGAGCCCCTCGGCCCCGGCCGGTGAACTGACCTGCCAGCGCAGGTCGGACTCGATCATCGCAACGTACTTGAGATCGTCCGGCAGACCGGCCGCCGCGAGCCGCTCCTCGATCATCGGAAGCGTCGTCGGTGCACGCCGCATCCAGAACATCGGCATCAGCGGCTTCCCGACGGTGAGCATCAGCTCGTAGAACACCGCGTCGCGGATCTCGGGATCGTCGAGATCGACCTGCTCGCCGAGCAGCTCGATCGGCCCCGAAGGCAGATCGAACGAGGCGATCCCCTCGGGCACGCCGCGTCGGACCTGGGCGACGATGCGGCGGAGATCGTCGACCTCTCCCGCCGTGGCGGGACGCGACGGTCCCTCGGTCTCGATCTCGCGCCACGACACCGACTCGCCGACGTCGGCGCGGCCGGGGATCCGCGCGAGCTGGGCACCGGCGAATCCGGCCAGCGTCGCGGCGGCAATCGCGAGCAGGGCGACGGTCAGACGGGAGGTCACGGGTCGTTCCTCCGCGGCAGCCTGCCGGGATCTCGCTCCGGCCGGGCCTTCGGCGTCCAGGCCGGGCCGGCCGGCGGGTCGTCGCGCCGTCGTCCCCGCCCCGCGGGCCCGCCCGGTGGCCGGGAGCCCACGGCGCGACGTGCGCATTATTCACGATCATCTCTGGCTTACGGCGAGAGGACACCTTCGTCGACCCGGAATCGTCCTGCGCGGGCAGTCCCGGCGCCGGGCGACCGCCCGCGGACGGACGCGCCCCCGGCTACTCGGCGTCGCCGTTGAAATTCAGATGGAGTCGCGGGGTCTCCTTGGCCGTCGAGAGGACGAGCACCGTCTCGGTCCCGCGGATCCCCTCCATCGCGTTGAACCGGTCGAGGATCAGCCGCTGCAGACCCCGCCGGTCGGGGGCGCGGAGCTTGAGCAGCACCGTCGCCGCGCCGGTGATCCGGTGGCATTCCTGCACCTCCGGCATCGCGACGACCTCCCGCAGCAGGATCGTCTCGTGTCTGGGGTGCTCGATGAAGACCTGGACGAACGCCAGCAGGTCGCAGCCGGCCCGCTCAGGGTCGAGCAGGGCGACGTACTGTCGGATCACGCCGGCCCGCTCGAGCTTCTTGATCCGCTCGTGGACCGCGGCGGCCGACAGGCCGACATCGCGGCCGATCTCGGCGCGGGACCGCCGGGCGTCTTCCTGCAGAATGTCGAGGATCTTCCGGTCGAGTTCGTCGAGACGAACCTCTTCGGCGGTTCCACCATTGGCCATCGTGCAGAACCTCCCGGCCCGGGGTGGTGCGAGGACTCCTTCGGGAGGACCCCCGGTCAGGTGCAGAATATCTTACAAAGCAGGTAGATTTTCAAGTTATTCGCAGGCCAAGGGCATGAATTGCCGGATCATCATCGGCCGGAGTAGCTTGTCGCCCAGAAAACGTTCGCCGCAACGATGGAGAAGCCGCGGGCGGCCGTACCCGCTAGTCGCAGCCCCCTCCGCCGTAGCGGCGAAGGGTGTCGGCCATCCCGGTCAGCCGGTCGGAGACCAGCCGGCCGATCGTGCCGTCGGGCCAGTGCCCGTCGGCATCCGGCTCGCCGAACGGAAGACCGGTCATCAGTTCGACCAGGCCCGCGACATGGCTGGCCCCGTAGACGCTGAACCGCCCCGCCTCGACGTCCGCGAGCACCTCGGGCGCGAGCTGGAGACCGGCGACCGAACTCTCCGGAAGGACGACCCCCTGCGTCCCCGAGAGCCCCCGGTCCCGGCAGGCCCGCCAGAAGCCTCCCACCTTCTCGTTGATCCCCCCGACGGCAAGGATCTGGCCGAGCTGGTCGACGGCGCCCGTCACCGCGAGGTCCTGGCGCAGCGGGACCCCGGAGAGCGTCGAGAGCAGGGCGACGAGTTCGGCGGCCGACGCCGAGTCTCCCTCGACCCCCCCATACGACTGCTCGAAACAGATGCTCGCGGTCACCGACAGCGGATGCTCCTGGGCGAAGCGGGACCGCAGGAACCCCGCGAGGATCAGCGACGCCTTGGTATGGATCTCGCCGGCGAGTTCGGCCTCCCGCTCGATGTCGACGATTCCGGAACGACCGACGGCCGACGTGGCGGTCAGGCGCACCGGGTAGCCGAACCGCTCGAAGGCCGACTCGACGACCGCAAGTCCGTTGATCTGGCCGACGCGGCGCCCCTCGAGTTCCAGCCGCAGCACCCGCCGGGAGATCGACTCGAACACGCGGCGCGAGAGCAGGCTCGAGCGGCGACCGCGGGCCGCGATGGCGCGGTCGACGTGCTACGGCCGGACCTGGGGAGCCGCCTCCTCCCGAGCGACCCACGACGACTCCCGCGAGAAATCGGCCAGCAGGCGGAAGCGCGTCGACAGCTTTCCACTGCCGCCCGCGAGCCGGACCATCTGCTCGATGACCCGCGCCGCCGCCGGTCCCGAGAACGGCACGAGCTTCTCCTCGCGCACGACCTTGGCCAGAAACGAGGCGTAGGTACCGACGGCCTCCCGGGTCACGTCGATCCGGTCATCGAACAGCGCGACGATCTTGAACAGCTTGGAGAACTCGGGGTCGCCCCCGACGAGCTGCTCGCGCAGCGCCGGCGGCCCGACGAGCACGACCGTCACGTCGAGCGGCATCGGCTCCGGCTGCAGCGGCGGAGGGCCGTCCTCGGGACGGCCGACCTCGAACGCCACGCTCGCCGAACGCAGGGAGCGGCGCAGGGCCGCGAATGCCCCCTCCTCGTTGACCAGTTCGACCGCGTTGATCAGCAGGAACCCGCCGTCGGCCCGGTGCAGCGCGCCGGCGCGGAGGCCGTCGTGGGATGCCACGACCGAACCATCGCGATCGCGGTGGATCTCGAGCGTCCCGAGCAGCCGCGCCGGCGTCGGGTGCGTCTCCTCGACGACCGGGCGCCCCTGCTGTCCCTCGCGGTCCACCAGCACGTTGACCTGCAGCCTCTGCATCAGGGCTCCGCGACTCGCTTCCTCGATGTCACCGGGCGACCGCTCAGCGGCGGAGAACTGGGCAGGCGAGATCGCGAGCAGGAACCTGCGGACCGAGGCCAGGTAGCGATCGAACGCGGCATGTTCGCCGGGGCGCAGTCCGACCCGCGTGCGCACCTCGGCCAGGATCTCGTCCACCAGCGGACTCGCCGCGCGCCGGTCGGCGTCGGCAAGCGCCTGCTCGAGTTCGCGCGAGATCGCGCGCACCTGCGACGCGACCTCGGCGAGTCGCGCGGTCAGCGCCGGATGCCGCTCCTTGAGCAGCTCCGCCCGCCGGGCGTCGATCCGCCCTCCCTCGACGCGGTCGTCGAGTTCATCGAGCGGAACCGGCTGGTCGTCGACGACCGGCGCGACCTCGTGCCGCTTGAAGTTCCCGAGGTTGACCTCGACCAGCGCGAAACCCTGCTCGGACACCTCGTCCTGGAAACCGTCGAGCAGTTCGCTCTGCTGCTGCCGAAAGCGGCGTGCGACGGCGTCCCGCCGACGGCGATGAGTCTGCGAGGCGCGCAGCGCGGACACGCCGTGAGGAAAGTGCTCCGCGGCCGCGGCCATCGCCTCGGCCAGCCGGCGCCCGCAGCCGGGAGGCAGGCGCAGGCAGCTCGGCACGCGGGCATCGTCGAAGCCGAAGACGTAGCAGATGTCGTCCGGCACGGATCCGGCAGCGGCTTCCTCGTGGAGGATCCGCCGTGCGGTGCTCGTCCTGCCCGTTCCCGGGACACCGGCCACGAAGACGTTGTAGCCGGGAGCGTGCAGGCGGATCGCCAGCCGCAGCGCCGCGATCGCGGGCTCCTGTCCCGCCATGTCGCGCATGGCGTCCGCCTCGTCGGTCGTCTCGTACCCGACCCACGCCGGCGGGCAGCGCCAGGCGAGTTCCGTGACATCGAGCTGTCGCCACGACGGACTGACATCGCTCATCGACAGGACCTCCCGCCGATCTGCCCCTCGAGCACGTCGGCGTCGGCGACGAGTCTACCGCGCTCAGGGCACGCCGGCGTGCGCCGGGACGTGGACCGGCCGGAACCGTCCTGCGATACTCGGTCCGTGATCGACGCTGTCCGTCTACGGGCCCTCCTCGGTACGGTGCTGCTGATCGGAGCGACCGCCGGCTGGTCCGCCTCCGGCGACGAGCCGGCCGAGGTGCGGATCGTCCGGCCGACCGTCGGCACTCCGTTCGTCGGAACCACGGAAGTCGCGTTCCTCCCGCTCGGCATCGACGACGAGGAGATCGACCACGCGCTGATCACCGTCGACGGACACCAGGCTGCCCGCCTCGACGGCCCGCCGTGGCGCGCGACGATCGACCTCGGTGACGAGATGCGGGAGTTCCGGATCGAGATCGCCGTCGTGCTGCGCGACGGCCGCGTGCTGCGCACGGGCCGGACGTACCCCGTGTCCTCCGCCAGGCAGCAGGTCGACGTGCGGCTGGTCAACCTGGCGCTGACCGTCGTCGACCGTCGCGGGCGGCCGATCACGGACCTGCGGCCGGACGAGATCGAGATCCTCGACGAGGGCCAGCCGGTGACGATCGAACGCTGGTCGGCCGAGCCCGACGCGCTGGTCGTGGCGCTGGTGATCGACGGCTCGGGATCGATGCGCGGAGAACGCCTGACGGCAGCCCGGGCTGCGGCCGAGGCGTTCCTGCGACAGATGCCTCCCGGCGTCGAGGTGCTCGTCGTCCGCTTCGCCGACTCGGTCGAGATTCTCGCCGGACCGACGGCCGACCGGGACGAGGCGCGGCGTGCCCTCGACCGGCTGACCGCCCAAGGCGGCACGGCCCTCTACGACGCCGTGGTCGAGACGAGCCGCCGGCTGGCCGAAGTGGCCGCCGGTCGGCGGCGGGCGATGCTGCTGCTCTCGGACGGTCAGGATCTGGCGTCATCGGGACTCGAACCGGGTTCGTTCAGCACCCTCGACGAGGCGATCCGTGCAGCGCACCAGGCGGATGCCGAGATCTTCGTCGTCGGCCTTGGCGGCACGCTCGAGATCGACACGGACTTCACGGGACGCTTTACGGCAAGGCAGGTGCTCGAACGGCTGAGCCGTTCGACCGGTGGACGGCTGCTGCTGACCCGCCGACTCTCCCGCCTGCGCCGGGCATTCGGCGAGATCCTCGACGAACTGCTGACGCAGTACACGGCGGCCTACACGCCGCCGGCACCACGTCCCGGCCAGACGTTCCGCCGGATCGAGGTGCGCGCGAAGCGCAAGGGCGTGACCATCCGCACGCGTGAGGGATACTACGTCCGCTGACGACATGGGGAACCACCGCATGAACTGGCAGCGCCTGCGTTCCGATCCACTCGTGCGGACGGTGGCACGCATTCTCGCGCTCGTGCTGCTGGTCTCGATCGCCGCGGCGGTGGTCCGGCTCACCGGCCACGGCGAAGCGTTCCAGCGCGAGTGGATCGACCGCCACGTGGTCGGGCATGGGCTCGCCGGGCGGATGATCTTCGTCGGGCTGACGGCCGTATTCACGGCCGCCGGCTTTCCGCGTCAGCTCCCGTCGATGATCGCCGGCTATGCGTTCGGCGTGCTCGAGGGGACCGCCCTCGTCACGCTCGGAACCGGACTCGGCGCGACGCTGGCCCTGACGTACGCGCGACTGCTCGGACGCAGCGTCATGCCGCTGCGCCTGCGCCACCGGCTCACACGCGTCGAGCGCTGGCTGGCGGCCGACCCGTTCACGGTGGCGCTGGTCCTGCGCATCTTCCCCGTGGGAAGCAACCTGGCGACCAACCTCGTCGCGGGCGTGATGCGCGTCCCGGTGCGTCCGTTCCTGCTCGGCTCCCTGCTCGGTTTCGTGCCGCAGAACGCGATCTTCGCGCTGATGGGCTCCGGATTCCGCGTGGACCCGGTGCTGCGGATCGGGATCGCCGCGCTGCTGCTCGTGGTCTCGGCGGTCCTCGGCCGGCGGCTGTCCCGCCGGATGCTCGCGCGTCAGCGGGAGGCGGCCGGACCGTTCGACGGGGCGGCCGACGAACGCGAGGCGCCGGATCTGATCTCGCGGATCTCGTAGCGCACCCACCGGCGCTGCATCCAGCGAATCACCAGCAGGTCGATGAACGCGCGCGCGGCACGGTTCCACATCCCGTACTTCGAACGCCCGCCCTGCCGCGGCCGATGGTCGACCGGGACCTCGACGACGTTCCGCGCCCCGGCGAGCCGGCAGAGCGTGGGAAGGAAACGGTGCATCCCATCGAACAGCGGCAGTTCGAGCAGGTGACGGCGGCGGAACACCTTGAGCGAACACCCGGTGTCCCGGATCGTCTCGCCCGACAGCGCGTTGCGGACCGCGTTGGCGATCCGGGACTGCAGCCGGCGCCACGCCGTATCACGGCGCCGGACACGGTAACCCGCCACCAGATCGACGTCGTCCTGCATCGCGTCGAGCAGGCGCGGAATCTCCTGCGGAGGATTCTGCCCGTCGGCATCGAGGGTCACGACGAGTTCCGACCGCGCCTGGCGGAACCCTGCGAAGAAAGCCGCACTCTGGCCCGCATTGCGGGCGAAGTGGATCACGACGAGCCTCCGGTCGGTCGACGCGCGGCGATCGAGCCACTCGGCCGTGCCGTCCGTCTAGCCGTCATCGACGACGATCAGCTCGAACGAACGGCCGTGGAGCGCCTCGGCCAGTTCATCGATCAGCGCCGGCAGACACTCGCGCTCGTTGTAGGCCGGGATGACGACGGAGCACCCGGGAGGCGGGACGCCGGTCATCGCCGGCTCCCGGCCCGCGCCGTGCGCGCGGCGCGCTTGCGGTTGAACGGCCACAGGCGGCGGACGGCCTCGAAGCGGGCCAGGAACGCCCGGTCTCCGGCCGTCAGGGACTCGGGACGCATCATCCGCCTCCACTTGAGGCACGCTCCCCGGTCGACCAGGCTCAGCAGAGGGAACAGCAGCCGGTGACGCAGCGTTCCGGGGGGCAGCCGGACCGCCCCGGCCCAGTCGATGACCACCAGGCGACCGCTGCCGCGCTCGATCAGCACGTTCTCGCGGCCTCGCAGGTCGTTGTGGATCACGCCGCGGGCGTGAGCCCGTTCAACGGCCTCGCCCAGGCGTTCAAGCCAGCCCGGGACCTCGGGACGCGCTCCGAGGCGATGGAGTTCGTCGCCGTCGATGTACTCGAGCACCAGCGCGTACCGGTCGAGACGCGCGAGCAGGCGCGGGACGCTGTCCAGGCCGGCCAGCGCCCGGAGTGCGGCGACCTCACGGGAGATCTGGATCCGACCCCACAGGCGGATCAGCCAGCGCTTGGCGGCGAAGTCCTTGACCACCACGAGTCGTCCATCCTCGTCGCGGGCACGCCAGACGTCCGCCTTGGTCCAGCCGCCCGTGACGAGCCTGTCGACCCGCCGCGCTTCGAGCATCCTGCGCGTCATCGATCCCACCGCCGGGAGCCCTCCCGTCAGCCCGCTCGTTTCCGGACCGGCAGTGCCGCCAGGATTATGCATGAGCCCCCCTCCCCGCCGCATGGTGCGGCGCCGTGGGCGCATGCTGGCGGACCTCCATGGTTTGACACGCAGCGATGGCGTCGCGATAGTGAGTGCCCGTTGCGGCCCGGCAGGCGCCGCGGGCGAGGCGATCTCGATGTCCGAACGCTCGACGACCGAAATCATGCGCCTGACGTTCCTCTTCGCCGCGATCCTCGTGCTCGCGGCGACGTCCTCGCCGCGGCCATGGTCGGTCGCCGCGGGTGCGCTGTTCGTCGCCGCCGGCGAGGCGATCCGGATCTGGGCGGCCGGGCACCTCTACAAGACGCACCGGCTGATCACGTCCGGCCCCTACCGGTATTCCCGAAACCCGCTCTACCTCGGCCGGCTGCTGATCCTGACCGGCGTGGGCCTGATGGCGTGGTTCGGGCCGCTGGTGAACCTGGCGGTCATCGCCCTCGGCTGGATCCTGTTCTTCGGCTACTACATGCCGCGCAAGGAGCGCATCGAACCGGCGCGGCTCGAACAGGTCCACGGCGAGAGCTACCGCGCATACTTCAAGGCCGTGCCGGCGCTGTTCCCGATACGGCGCCCCTACCCGGACAACGGCGAGCGCTGGAAGAGCGAGCGATTCCTGCGCAATCGCGAGCACTGGATGATCATCGGGCTGCTGCTGCTGGTCGCGCTGTTCGCGGCGCGCGCCTACTTCACGCGCGCCTGATCGCCCCCGCTTCCCTGCTGCTGCAGTTCGTGCAGCCGCGCGTAGAGTCCGCCGGCCGCGAGCAGCTCGTCGTGACGACCGGACTCGACGATCCGGCCCCGATCGAGGACGTGAATCCGGTCGGCGCGACGAACCGTGGACAGCCGGTGGGCGATGATCAGCGCGGTGCGTCCCTCCAGCAGCCGTTCGAGCGCGACCTGGACCAGGTGCTCCGACTCGGTGTCGAGCGCACTGGTCGCCTCGTCGAGAATCAGGATCGGAGCGTCCTTGAGGAACGCCCGCGCGATGGCGATCCGCTGCCGCTGCCCCGCCGAGAGCTGCGTCCCCCGCTCACCGAGGGGGGTCTCGTAGCCCTGCGGCAGCGCGAGGATGAAGCCCTCGGCCTGCGCCGCCCGGGCCGCCTCCCGGATCTCGTCGTCCGACGCGCCCGACCGGCCGTAGGCGATGTTCTCGCGGACCGTGCCCTGGAACAGGTGCGTCTCCTGGGTCACCAGGGCGATCTGCCGCCTGAGCGAACGGAGCGTGACGTCCCGCAGGTCGTGCCCGTCGATCAGCACGCGGCCCGAGGTCGGATCCATGAACCTGGGAATCAGCATCGCCAGCGTCGTCTTCCCGGCTCCGGAGGCTCCGACGAGTGCGTGGACTTCGGAGCGCGAGACGAGCAGGTCGACGTCCTCGAGCACCGGTCCACGCCCGTAGTGGAACGAGACGTGATCGAAACGGATCTCGCGCTGGAACGGCGGCAGCTCGCCCGCACCCGATCGGTCGGCGATCTTGAGCGGCACGTCGAGCACCGAGAAGATCCGCCGTGCCGAGGCAAGCGCCTGCTGCAGCGCGTTGTTGAGCTGGCCCAGCTTCCGGACGTGCGCGAAGGTGATGAACAGGCCGACGATCGCCACCAGCACGTCGCGCCCCTCGACGATGCCGGCACGCATCAGCGCCCCGGCGTAGATGATCACCCCGGCACCGGCGATCGATCCGAGCAGCTCCATCGCCGGTGGCGTGGCCGCCATGTTGCGCGCGACCTTGAGTTCCTGGCGCTGCATCCGGTCCAGCTCGCCGCGAAAGCGGCGGATCTCGTACTCGACCGCGTCGAACGCCTGGACGACCCGTCGCGCAAGGAGCGTCTCCTCGAGCATCGTCGTCAGCTGCGCGGCGCGCTCCTGGGTCCTGCGCGCGGCCTTCTTGACCCGCGAGCCGAAGCTCGCCGCCAGCAGCACGAAGGCCGGAATCGCCACCAGGCAGACGATCGTCACCTGCCAGGCATAGAGAAACGCCACCCCCAGCAGGACGAAGATCACCGGGATCGACTGCATCGCGTTGCCGATGTCGCCGCCGAGAATCGACTGCAGGCGGCCGACATCACCGAGGATCCGCGAGATCATCTGGGCCGTGCCGTACTCGCGGTAGAACTCGTCCGACTGGCCGATCGCCCGCGCGTACAGTTCGGTCCGCAGGTCGACGACGATCCGGAGCCCGACGGCCCGCAGGCCGTAGACCGCCACGAACCCGAAGAAGCCCTTGAGCACGTAGAGCAGGACGATCGCCAGCGGAACGCGGACGTAGCCACGCTCGAGCAGCCAGCGCCGGATCGGCTCGAAGGTCGTGCGGATCTGGCGCCGAAGACTCTCCCACGCGGCGATCGCCCCGACGTCGTCATCGGACGCCAGCGCGCTCTCGCCGATCGCCTCGGGCGCCGGCTCGGTCACCGCGACCTTCGCGTCCCGCTCGACGAGTTCCGTGACCATCGGCTTGAGCAGACTGACCGCTCCGCCGAGAAAGACGGACGAGAGGATCGCGCTGATCACGGCCGCCGCGAGCAGCCAACGATGACGCAGGAGGTACGACAGCAGCCGGCGCAGGTCGCGCCGCGCCTCGAGGGACTCCTCCCGGCGCTGCTCGCGTTCAGTCGGCAAGGATCGTCCCCTGGGGCGGCGTGCGGCCCAGATGCGCGAACGCCCGCGCCGTCGCCCGGCGCCCACGCGGAGTGCGATCGAGGAAACCGGACTGGAGCAGGAACGGCTCGCAGAGTTCCTCGAGCGTGTAGGGCTCCTCGCCCAGGGTCGCCGCCAGCGTGTTGAGCCCCACCGGCCCTCCGCGGTGGTGCTCGATCATCACGGCCAGCAGCCGGCGGTCGAGCTCGTCGAGGCCCGCGCGATCCACTCCGAGCCGCTCGAGGCTGCGCAGGGCGATCTCGCCCGTGATGCGGCCGTCACCGTCGACGAGCGCGAAGTCCCGCAGCCGGCGCAGGAGCCGCAGGGCGACGCGCGGCGTCCCACGCGCCCGGCCGGCGAGTTCGCGCGCCGCCGCCGGTTCGATCGCGACGTCCAGCCGGCGCGCGCCGCGTTCGATGATCTCGAGCAGGTCCTCCGGGGGATAGAAATCGAGCCGCTCGACGATCCCGAAACGATCGCGCAGCGGCGCGCTGAGCAGCCCCGCTCTCGTCGTCGCGCCGATCAGCGTGAACGGCGGCAGATCGATCCGCACGCTGCGGGCGCCGGGCCCCTGACCGATCGTCAGATCGAGGACGAAGTCCTCCATCGCCGGGTACAGCACCTCCTCGACCGCGGTGCCGAGACGATGAACCTCGTCGATGAACAGCACCTCACCGGGTTCGACGTGGGTCAGGAGCGAGGCAAGGTCGCCCGCACGCTGGATCGACGGCCCCGAGGTCGTGCGGAGCTGCGCGCCGAGTTCCGTCGCGATGATGTGGGCCAACGACGTCTTGCCGAGTCCCGGCGGGCCGGCGAGCAGCACATGGTCGAGCGGTCGCTGCCGACGCCGGGCGGCTTCGAGATAGACGGACATCTTCTCGACGACCCGGCGCTGACCTACGTACTCGGAGAGTCGACGGGGCCGGAGGTCCGCCTCGTGACGCAGGTCGTCGGCCAGCGGCCCGGCACTGACGAGTCGATCGGGATGGCGAGGCGAGTCGGTCATCTGCCGTCACCGAGGCGACGCAGGCTCGACTTGATCAGCCCGGTCAGGTCGGCAGGCGCCTGCTCCGCGGCGGCGTCGCGAACGGCGCGCTCTGCGTCGGGGCGACGGTAACCCAGGTTGACCAGTGCGGCCACGGCATCGGCAGCGACCCCGTCCGCCCCCGGGACAGAGGGCACGTCCGCTGCGGCAATCAAGCCCTGCTCGACCGCCAGCCGGTCCTTGAGTTCGAGAACCAGCCGGCGGGCCGTCTTCCGGCCGATCCCCGGAACCCGCTCGAGGGCCGAGGCGCGGTCCTGCTCGACGGCGGCGGCCAGTTCCGCCGGCTCGAGGGACGAGAGAATCGCGAGGGCCAGCTTCGGACCGACACCGGACACCCCGAGCAGCGTCGCGAAGACGCGCTTCTCGTTCGCGCTGCGGAAACCGTAGAGCTGGAGGCTGTCGGTCCGGAACACCGTCAGCACGTCGAGTTCCACCGGCTCGCCTTCGGCGGGCAGCGCGCCGAAGGTCCCGAGCGGAACCGCGACCTCGTAGCCCACCCCTCCAACGTCGAGGACCACGACCGGCAGACTCTTGCGAAGCAGTCGACCGCGAAGCCAGCCGATCATCGCCGGGACATCCCCGTGCGCGCCGCGAAACGTGCATGTGACAGGTGGCACACCGCGATCGCCAGCGCGTCCACGGCGTCGGCGGATGCCCGTTCGAGCTGGTCCGGATCGACGCCGCGCACCGTCCGCACCAGGGCACGGCGTACCTCGCCCTTGGCGGCCGCCCCGTTGCCGCAGATCGTCTTCTTGATCATGGCGGGAGAGTACTCGATCGTCGGAACGGCGAGGCGGCCGAGGACGGCAAGCAGAACGCCGCGCGCCTCGGCGAGGGCCAGCGCGGCGCGGACGTTGTGATGCTGGAACGCCCCTTCCACGGCAGCCACCTCCGGCCGTGCCGCCGTGATCGTCTCCTCGGCCGCCACCGCGAGGCGGCCCAGCCGCTCGGAGCGCGGGCCGCGACGGCCGAGCGGCCAGCAGCCGAGGCGGCACTCGACGATCCGGCTTCCCTCGCAGGTGACGACGGCGAACCCGGCCACCTGCGACCCGGGATCGAGCCCGAGCACGACGCGTCTGCCGGCATCCCCGATGCCACCGAGCGCGGACATCACGACGACGCGACGTCCTCCGGGAGGACGCAGTTGGCGGCGACCTTCTGCACGTCGTCGTGGTCGTCGAGCTTCTCGAGCAGACCGACGACGCTCTCCGCCTTGCTGGTATCGACGACCACCGTCGTTCTTGGCACCATCGTGATCTCCGCGGCGTTCATCTCGACGTTCGCCGCCTCGAGAGCTTCGCGCACCGCGGCGAACTCCTCCGGAGCGGTGGAGATCTCGTACACGTCGTCTCCCGTCTCGACATCCTCGCCGCCGGCCTCGATGACGACCTCGAGCAGCCGATCCTCGTCGATGACCTCGCGCGGGACGACGATGATCCCCTTGCGATCGAACATCCAGGCGACGCTGTTCGGCTCGCCGAGCTGCCCCCCGGACTTGCTGAAGATGTTGCGGATCTCGGCTCCCGTGCGGTTGCGGTTGTCGGTCAGCGCGGTGACGAGCACGGCGACGCCACCGGGACCGTAGCCTTCGTAGACCACTTCTTCGTAGGACTCGCCCGTCCCCCCGCCGGTTCCCTTGGCGATCGCCTTTTCGATCCGGTCATTGGGCATGTTCGCGGAGCGGGCCGCCGCGATCGCGCTCCGCAGCCGGGGATTCGCGGCCGGATCGCCGCCGCCTTCCCTGGCCGCGACGAGGATCTCCCGCGCGATCTTGGTGAAGATCTTCGCCCGGCGAGCATCCTGGGCACCCTTGCGGTGCTTGATGTTCGCCCACTTGGAATGGCCAGCCATCGTCGCCTCTCCTGATCGTGGGAGGATTCTAGCGCGGAAGATGCGCAGGCGCGGCTCGGGCATCCGGCCGCAGGAGCCGGCCGATCACGGCGAGACGATCTGCCGGGGGCTTCAGAGGGTGAAGCGCACTCCGGCCTGCCAGGTGAATCCGCCGTAGTCCAGCGTTCCGCCGTTGAAGTAGTACTCGCCCGCCCCCGGACACAGCGCGTTCGCCGGCACCTGGACGCCTTCGGGAGGCGTCACGCCCCCGCAGATGATCCGTGCCGGGCTGCCGCCGCGCGAGACGTCGGTCGTTCGCGCATCACCGCTGCCCACGGTAATTCCGGTCGGCGTCGGCTTGCCGAGCTGGGGCTTGCCATCGACCCGGATCTGGATTTCCTTCTGCGCCCAGTTGAACGCCGTCTCGAGGAAGAACGCGGTGCGCGGACGCCACTGCCACTCGATACCACCCCGAAAGACCAGATTGAGGCCGTTTTCGGTCCGGATCTCGGGGCGCTTGAGGTCGTGGGGCTCACCGAGGAGATTGCGGCTCGTGCTGGCGAGATTCCCCCGCGCCGTCGTGCCGTCGACCCAGCTCGCATCGAGCTGATCGGCAAGCGTCTTCCACTGATCGGACTCGTCGAGCTTCGTGAACAGGTAGCCCACGCCAAGCGCAATGTACGGATTCAGGCGCTTGGTCGGGGCGAAACGCAGCGTGAGATCCAGCGTGACGGGCACCATCGTCAGTTCGCCGGCGTTGACCGGCACGTAGTGCCACTCCTCGACGCCGAACTCACCGCCCACATCCGAACTGAAGCGTGTGCAATACACCGGGTCGAACGTGCCCGTCACGTACTCGACGGTCTCGCAGCCCTCGCTGTAGACGCCCAGAGCCTCGTTGAAGTACTGCGGGTCCTCGATGTCGAGCGAGTAGACGAACTCGAGGTTCCTGATCCGCGTCCTGACGTAGCCGATGCTGACACCCAGCACGAGTTCCGAGTTCTTGAACGCATGGAGACCGTACGAGGCGCGGATGTCGATGCGCGGATCGCTGGCCAGCCGCCCATCGATGGCGCTCGCCGCATCGGGGCGGGGGTCCCGAACCTCGATCACGTCCGAGCCGGACCTGAAGATGTACGAGTTCGCCGCATCGGACTCGATCGAATCGCCGGGATCGACCCCACCGATCTTCAGTTCGAACCGCCACTTGCCGACCGTCTCCTCGGCGAGTGCGGCGCCACTGCCGAGCAGCAGCGCAAGGGCGAGCGCGGCGACGCATGCGACTCCCGTCCTGAACCAGCGAGTACCCATCTGTCGTTCCTCTCGATTCGCTCTCCCGCCGGGGAGCCCGGCAGGAAGGACGCGTCGCGGCAGCGGCTCGCCGGACGCGCGGCCGGGATCATACCTGATTCGCAGGGGAAAGCAGCCTCTCCCGGCGGGTCCTGCGCGGTGGGGGCCCCGCAGCAGCGCTCCGGCCTCTCCACAAGGGAAGGGCCCCGCCCGAGTCAATCGGACGGGGCCCTTCGATGAAGACCCGGCGGCGTCCTACTCTCCCACGCAGTCGCCCACGCAGTACCATCGGCGCTGAGAGGCTTAACTTCCGTGTTCGGGACGGGAACGGGTGTGGCCCTCTCGCTGATGCCACCGGGAAGTCCTCTTGATCCTTTTCAACGACCCCTCCCGCATCGGTCGCGGGAAACGTTCGACAACTTGGTGCGCGCGCTCCCGCCGTAAGGCCCGTGGCCGACCGGCGAGGAACGGAGTGGAGGGAGGCGACGCCCGAGGGACGCCGCCTCCCGCAGATGAGCCCGAAGCCCAGGTCCGGGATTCGGAGAGTAGTAAAGGTCAAGCCTCACGACCGATTAGTACCGGTAAGCTGAACGCGTTGCCGCGCTTGCACTTCCGGCCTATCAACCTGGTAGTCTCCCAGGGGTCTTCAGGGACCGAAGTCCGGGAGAACTCATCTTGAGGGGGGCTTCGCGCTTAGATGCTTTCAGCGCTTATCCTTTCCGGACATAGCTACCCGGCGCTGCCGCTGGCGCGACAACCGGTACACTAGAGGTCCGTGGTTCCCGGTCCTCTCGTACTAGGGAACCATCCGCTCAGTTCTCCTGCGCCCACCGCAGATAGGGACCGAACTGTCTCGCGACGTTCTGAACCCAGCTCACGTACCGCTTTAATCGGCGAACAGCCGAACCCTTGGGACCTGCTTCAGCCCCAGGATGCGATGAGCCGACATCGAGGTGCCAAACCCCGCCGTCGATGTGGACTCTTGGGCGGGATCAGCCTGTTATCCCCGGAGTACCTTTTATCCGTTGAGCGACGGCCCTTCCATGCGGAACCGCCGGATCACTAAGGCCGACTTTCGTCCCTGCTCGACCTGTATGTCTCGCAGTCAAGCTCCCTTATGCCTTTGCACTCTACGGCTGATTTCCATCCAGCCTGAGGGAACCTTCGCACGCCTCCGTTACCGTTTGGGAGGCGACCGCCCCAGTCAAACTACCCGCCTGACAATCTCCCTGGACCCGATTCAGGGTCCTAGGTTAGAAACCCAGTACGACAAGGGTGGTATCTCACCGGTGGCTCCACCGAGCCTGACGGCCCGGCTTCAAAGCCTCCCACCTATCCTGCACATGCCGCACCGAATTCCATTGCCAGGGTGCAGTAAAGGTTCACAGGGTCTTTCCGTCTTGCGGCGGGTAACCTGCATCTTCACAGGTACTACAAATTCACTGAGTCTCTGGCCGAGACAGTGCCCAGATCGTTACGCCATTCGTGCAGGTCGGAACTTACCCGACAAGGAATTTCGCTACCTTAGGACCGTTATAGTTACGGCCGCCGTTTACCGGGGCTTCGATTCAGAGCTTCGCTCCCGAAGGAGCTAACCCCTCCTCTTAACCTTCCGGCACCGGGCAGGCGTCACACCCTATACGTCGTTTTCGACTTCGCAGAGTGCTGTGTTTTTGGTAAACAGTCGCCTGGGCCCTTTCACTGCGACCCCCTCGAGCTCCGGGCGCAGGCCCTTCACCCTAACGGGGTACCCCTTCTCCCGAAGTTACGGGGCTAATTTGCCGAGTTCCTTAGCCAGAGTTCTCTCACGCGCCTTAGGATTCTCTCCCCGACCACCTGTGTCGGTTTACGGTACGGACACCGCAGCGATTGACCCTAGAGGTTTTTCTTGGCAGTGTGGCGTCAGTGAGTTGGTTTGGCACATGGCCGCACTTCCCCCCTCGCCTCAGAGTTGACAGACGCCCGGATTTGCCTGGGCATCCCTCCTATGCTCGGGGCCGGACACGTCCAACAGTCCGGATCACCTAGCCTCCTGCGTCGCCCCATCGGTCGCTACGGTGGTGCAGGAATGTTGACCTGCTGCCCATCGGCTACGCCTTTCGGCCTCGCCTTAGGATCCGACTCACCCTGAGCGGACGAACCTTCCTCAGGAAACCTTGGTCTTTCGGCGACGGAGATTCTCACTCCGTTTCTCGCTACTTATGCCGGCAGAGTCTCTTCCGTAGGCCGCCACCAGTCCTTACCGGTCTGGCTTGTATCTCCTACAGAA
>JAJRXN010000262.1 GCA_024276295.1 Acidobacteriota bacterium | reverse complement strand
GGCTCGCCACGGCCGGTCCGCTCGCCCCGGCCGGCGAGGCCGACGACGAGCCGGCGGCCCCTGCGCCACCGACGTCCCCGGCGGCCGAGCCGCGCACCAGGACGACATCTTCCGCCCGCGAAGCGGACGCTTCCGATGACGCTGCGTCCGTGGCCGACGCGGCCGAGCCGGCCGGCGAGGTCGTCGTCTGGCTCGATCCGTCCCCGCGGGTCGCCGTCCCCGGCGCGACGATCGAGGTGACCGTGCGGATCTCCGCGCCACGCGGCGTGGCGAGCGTGCCGTTCCACCTGCTGTTCGACCCGCGCCTTGCGGCCTGGGAACGGGCCGCCGAGGGGCCGTTTCTCGCCGGCGGCGGCGAGACGGTGTTCATCGCCGCGCCGGCCGGACCGGAAGGACGCCTCGCCGTCGGCGCCACGCGCCTCGGCGCGGCGCCGGGCGTGACGGGCGAAGGCGTCGTCGGCACGCTGGTCTTCCGGGCGCTCGCCGCGGGAGCGCTCGACTTCGCCTTCGACCGGGCCTCGGTGCGCGATCCGGGCGGGCGCCTCCTGCCGGCCCGCTTCGCCGGCGCCCGCGTCGTCATCGTCGCGGAAACGCGCTGATCGCGGGACGCGTCCCGGCCGGCAGGCGAGCGAACCGCCACAGCGCCTCGGCGAGCAGCACGAGCGCCAGCACGAGCAGCACGCCCGCCACGGCCCCGACGAGGCTCGCCGGGCCGTGGCGCCAGACGAGCTGGCCGAGCGCGAACAGCGTCGCGACGAACATGAACCCCATCGGCCATGCGACGAACGCGCGCCGCCGGCCGAGGTTCCGGAGCCAGGCGAGCACCGCCATCATGCCGAGGGCGCCGAGGAGCTGGTTCGTCGCGCCGAACACCGGCCAGATCACCTTCCACGCCGGAGCCGGCGTGCCGTCCGGCAGGTGCAGCGTGATCCGCGTCAGCACGAACGGCAGCGCCAGCGTCGCGATCGTCGTGAGCAGGGCGCTCGCGGGCCGGGCACGCGGCAGGCGGAACAGCTCCTCGAGCACGTACCGCGCCAGCCGCGTGCACGTGTCGAGCGTCGTCAGCAGGAAGGTAGAGATCGCCAGCGCGCCGAAGTGCACGCCGAGCGTCTGCGGAACGCCGAGCGCACCGACGATCCGGCCGAGCCCCTGAGCGAAGACGACCGTCGGCGCGCTGTCCCGCGCCGTGCCGAGCCCGACGATCACCACCGCCTAGACCGCCAGCAGCGCCAGCAGGGCCTCGAGCAGCATCGAGCCGTAGGCGATCGGCCGCGCATGGCGCTCGGAGGTGATCTGCTTGGCCGTCGTGCCGGACGAGACGATCGTGTGGAATCCCGAACAGGCTCCACAGGCGATCGTGATGAACATCGCCGGGAACAGCAGCCCGAGTTCGGCGTCGCGGAAGCCGAGGAACGCCGGCAGCGGCTCGGCCCCCGCCTCGGGGACCCCGCCGCCGAGAAGCACGCCGAGCACGCCGGCGCCGAGCGTGGCGTAGAGCAGCCACGAGGAGAGGTAGTCCCGCGGCTGGAGCAGCATCCAGACCGGCAGCACCGAGGCGACCAGGCAGTACCCCACCAGCGCGAGGTTGAACGCCCCCTGCGGGTCGCCGACCGGCAGGACCATCGGCCAGCGCTCGCCGAGCCGGATCGCGAGGAACGTCAGCGGAACCGCGACGAGGCTGGCCCGCGCCAGTCCGATCCGCGTGCGGTACAGCGCGAGCCCGGTGACGAGCGCCAGCACGATGTACAGCGTCGACGAAGTCGCCACGCCGGGATGCCGCGCGAACGTCGTCGCCGTCAGGTCGAGGAAGACGACGATCACGTAGACCAGCGTCAGCCAGACGAAGACCAGGAACAGCAGCCGCGCCCGCGGCGAGATCTCGTCGCGCGCCATCTCGCCGACCGAACGGGCGCCGTGCCGGATCGAGGCGACGAGCGTCGAGAAGTCCTGCACGCCGCCGACCAGGATCGAGCCGATCACGATCCAGACCAGCGCCGGCAGCCAGCCGAACGCCGCGGCCGCGATCACCGGTCCGACGATCGGCCCCGCGCCGGCGATCGAGCTGAAGTGGTGCCCGAGCAGGATCCACGGCGATGTCGGCACGTAGTCGAGCCCGTCGGTCTCCGTCAGCGCCGGCGTCGGCCGATCGGCCTCGACCCCCAGCAGCCGCTCGACGTGCCGGCCGTAGACCACGTATCCGGCGACGAGCAGCAGGAGCCCACCGACGACGACCGGCAGCACCACGGACCACCTCCACCGCGCGTGATTCTATCCGCGATCAAGCCCGCGAAGCGGCGGGGCCGTCCGTGCGCCGGCGTCAGAACTCGGCGACGGTGACCGAGACGCTGTTGGCGTGCGACGTCAACCTGTTCTGGTACTCGGCGACGAGCATCAGCCGCAGCAGCACCTTCCGCGCGCCGCTGGGGCCGATCACCTGCACCTCGAAGCCGCCGGGAAACGGCGGATT
>JAJRXN010000261.1 GCA_024276295.1 Acidobacteriota bacterium | reverse complement strand
TCGGCGCCGGATCTGCGCTGGGTGGCCGAGGAACTCGCCGAACCGCGCGACGCGTTCATCGACGCGCTGCGCCGGTTCCGGGAGGCTGTCGACGGAGCGATCGCCCGCCACCGGCGGCGGATCGTGGCCGAGCAGTACACGCTGCGCCGGCTGTCCGACTGCGCGATCACGCTCTACGCGATGGCGGCCTGCCTTTCGCGTACCAGCACGAAGATCGTACGGGACGGGGCCGAGCGTGCGGCGCGGGAGATCCTGCTCACGCGGCGCTGGATCGACGAGGGCCATCGACGTGTCCTTCACGAACTCGACGGCCTCGGTGCGCCCGCTGACGGCTACGACGACGCGATCGCCGAACTTCTCGTCGAGGAGGGGCGTTACCCGACCTCATTGTTCTGACGGCTGGCCGTGCGGAAGGCCGGCGCAGCGTCGTGAGGGAGAGCGTCGATGGAGCTGTTGCGGGGCAGGAAGGGGCTGATCTTCGGTGTCGCCAACGAGCGATCCTACGCATGGCACATCGCCCGGGCGCTGCTCGATGCCGGTGCCTGCTGCGCCTTCAGTTGCCTGCCGGGCGAGCGCAACGAGGCGCGCGCACGCTTCGCCATCGAGGCCCTCGAGGTCGAGTTCGATCCGTGGATCAGGCCGTGTGACGCGTCGCGCGACGGCGACTTGGACCGGCTGTTCCTGGAGTACGAGCGGGATCACGACCGGCTCGATTTCCTGATCCACTCGATCGCGTACGCGGACAAGCAGTGGCTCGAACCGGGCCGGTTCGCCGAGACCCCCCGCGCCGACTTCCTGCAGGCGATCGACCTTTCGGCCTACACGTTCGTCGCCATGGCCCATCGCGCCCGCCCGATGATGAAGGCATCGGGCGGGGGGACGATGCTCGCCATGACCTATATCGGCTCGGAGCGGGTCGTGCCCGGCTACAACGTGATGGGGGTGGCCAAGGCGGCTCTCGAATGCTCGGCCCGCTACCTGGCGGCCGACCTCGGCCGGGACGGCATCCGCGTCAACACGATCTCCGGCGGCCCGCTGCGCACGCTCGCCTCCTCGGCGATCAAGGGGTTCCGTTCGATCCTCAGCCACGACGAGCGGCGCTCGCCCCTGGGCCGCAAGGTCGAGGGAGGGGACGTGGGGGGGGCGGCCGTGTGGCTCGTCTCGGACTGGGGCCGGGGGGTCACGGGAGAGACGATCCACGTGGACTGCGGTGTCCGGATGATGGGCATCTGACCGGCATCCGGAGCCCGCCCGGTCCCCCCACCGTTCACAGGGTTTCGCAGTATCCGCCATCGGGGGGCATGCGCCGGCGTTGTCAGTCGGCGGCGCAGGCACAAGATTCTGTCGTGAGGCCCGCGCGAAAGAGCGTGGGGCAAGGCCATGCCGCGCCGGTCGGGGAAGCCGGTCGCGGCCGGTCCGGAGATGCTCGACATGAATCGCAGGCTCCGTGAAACGGGGGCGGGCAGGCCCGAAGCAACCGGTCAGCGCGGCTTCACGCTGATCGAACTGCTGATCGCCGTGGCCATCATCGCCGTGCTGATGGCGATCGGAATCCCCGAGATGCTCGAGGCGCGCACGCGCGCCGAGATGCGCTCGGCGATGTCTGATCTGCGGTCGCTGCACACCGCGTTCAAGGAGTACTTCATCGACCACAACGAGTACCCGGACGGCGGTTCGAACTTCAATCTCGTCAACATGAACCCGCTGATGAAGTTCGGGTACTACCGCGGGCTGATCACGGCGAAGATGCTCGGCGGCAAGGCCGACGGCTACGACGCGCCCGACGATCTCGGGACGAACCAGGAGTTCTGGCTCGAGATGACACTCAAGCGGGATCCGACGGTGCGATTCCTCGTGGCCGATTCGGACGACGCGCCGCTCGGTGGAGGCACCGAGTACGACGGCGTCTACGTGTTCCGCAACGGGGTGATGATCGACATGTAGCAAGGTCCGGTCCCGCGGGGCCGGGACCGGGCCGGGAGACGGCGAGTGCCCGATACGCTCGAGAAGCTGGCCGAGGAACAGGCAGCGACAGGCAGGAATGCCGGTGGCGAGGATCCGGTCGTCCCTGGACTCCAGGAGGACGACCCGCTTGCGGGGATCCTCGTCGCGGAACCGGAAGCCGTCGAGTCGACCGCGCCGGCCACCGATGCCGTCACCGAGCCGGAGCAGTCTCCGGAAGCACGGACCGAGCCGGACCTGGAAGGGCAGCCCCTGGCCCCGCCGTTCGATCGCCGGGAGTTTCTCGAGCCGTATCTCGAGCCGATCGTCGCCGCCCTCGATGCCGCCGAGGAGATCGACGACGACGAGGAGCTGATCCTCCAGTTCGCGGGTGAGGAAGTCCGCGTCGATCCCTGGGCCCGGTCGATCGCCGCCCAGGTGCTGCTCGACGAGGGCGGCGGCGTCGGCAACGACTCCGCGTCCCGCATCGTCGAGGCCCTGGCCCTCGAGGCCAAGATCCGCGAGGACCTGGCCCGCCATCGCATCGCCAGCTCGCTGGCGCTGCCGGCCGAGGGGGCCGACGAGGATGGCCAGGCGGCCGACGGTCCGACCGAGACCATCCGCATGCGGGCCCCCGAGCACCTCCAGCAGGAGATCATCCGTGACGGTGCGCTCGGCTTCGCGCTGCTCTCCGAGATGCAGCGGGTGATCGACTCCAGTGTCGTCCACGGTCGCATGGAGCAGGCCAAGGCTCTCAGCGCATTCAAGCCCAACCTGAGCCACGCGCTGATCGGCGTCCGTGAACTGCTCGAGCCGGAAGAGCGCGAGCAGGCCCAGCGGATGGCCGAGGCGCTGCGCTGCGTTCCCGACGACGCCGAGCTGCCCGAGATCCAGCCACGGCGCCGGCGCCGGCGCCGGATGAGCGCCGATGCGGCCGTCGTCACGCCCACGTCGCGGCGGACGGTGGAGTCGAGTCCGCGCCGGGTGCGACTGATGGTCGTGGCCCTCTTCGGCCTGATCGGCCTGTGGGCCGTGCTGATCCTCCCGCGGCTGATGCAGGAACGGATCCCGGAGTTCGCCCTGTCCGACTTTCGCAGCGTCAAGACCGTCGTCGCGGTCACCGCACGTCCCCCGAGTCTCTACGTGACCGTCGATGCCGCCGCCTGGGGGCGCCTCAAGCGACGCCAGCAGGAGAACGTCGTCCGGGAGATCGCGTTCGACCTCCAGCGGGCGGGCTACACCGGGGCGCGTTTCATGACCGCCAACGGCCGGACCGTCGCCCAGTGGCTCAGGGCGCGCGGCGTCGAACTGATCGACGAGCCGTCGGAACCCACCGGCGCGCGGAAGAAGAAGTAGCCGCACTGCAGGGGCCGGCCCGCCCGCACTCTCCGCGCCCGTGGCCGCTCGCACCCGTGCGAGAATGCGCCCTTCGAATGGGGACGGGATGGCGATGCGGCTGATTCTGCTCGGTGCCGGAGGTGTCTCGCGGGAACTGCTCCGGCGTCTCGGTGACGTCTGGGAAGCGACGGTCGTCGATCCCGACGAGCGGCGCCTGGCGCGTCTGGCGGCGATCCGGACGGTCCGGACCCTGGCCGGGGACGGCTCGAGCCGCGTCGTGCTCGAGCGGGCCGGTCTTTCCGGGGCGGACGCGCTGATCGCGGCGACCGGCGACGACGACGTCAACCTCGAGGCCTGCCGGCTGGCGCGCGAGGCGGGCATCCTGCGGATCGGCGCCGCGGCGCGCCGCCCGGACCGGGTCGAGGACTACCGGGCGCTCGGCGTGACCGTCGAGTCGCCCCAGGCACTCGCCGCGCGACGGCTCGAACTCTCGCTCGAATCGCGCCGGCTCGCTTCGGCGGCCTTCGCCGGCGGACGCGCCGAGGCGATCGAGCTGCGCATCGAGACCGACTCGCCGGTGCGCGGGAGGAAACTGCGCGAGCTGGCGGCCGAGAGCTACATCGTCGGCGCGATCCTGCGCGGCGACGATCTGATCGTCCCGCACGGCGAGACCGTGCTCGAGGCCGGCGATCTGGTGACGATCGTCGGCAAGGGCGCCGAGTTCGCCGAGATCGTGCGGACGTTCACCGGGGGGACCGGGCGCTTTCCGATGGACTACGGCAAGCGGATCGCCGTCGCGCTGACGGCGGCTCCGGACGAGAACCAGACGGTGTTCGAGGCGCTGACGCTGGTCCGCAACACGCGCGCCTCGGCGCTCGTGCTCGTCTACCACGATCCGAAGCGCGTGCGGGACCCGACCAAGGCGGACGAAGTCCGGGCATGGCTCGAACAGCTCGAGCGCCATGCCGAGGGGGTCGAACTCCGGCCGCGCCCGGTGACCGGGTCGGTGATCGGGGCGCTGGTCGAGCAGCCGATGCGCGAGAGCATCGGCACGCTGGTGCTCGACGGAGGCCGGACGCGCGCCGCGGCGCGGACGGCCGCCGCCCGCGCGATCCGCGCCGTGCGCCGGACGGCGACGCCGGTGCTCCTGGCCCGGGGAGGCCATCCCTACCGGAGGATCGTCGTGCCGGCGCGCCGGACCGGAGCGGGGCGCTCGGCGGCGCGCGCGGCGATCGACCTCGCCCGCTTCTGCCAGGCGCCGATCGAGGCGATCGCGGTCACCGACCCGGAGTTCCTCTCGGGCGGGGGCGCGCCGCTCGAGGCGCGCCACGCCATCGCGGTGCTCGAGGAGGAGGCGGCGGTGCAGAACGTCGCCGTCCACGGGGCGATCGCGCGGGGCAACCCGGTGCTGCAGATCCAGCGGCACGCGGCTCCCGGCGACCTGCTGGTGATCGCCGTTCCGGACCACGCGCACCGGCGCCGCTTCGGGCGCGAGTTGGCCGGTCTGATCGCCGGCCGGTATCCGCACTCGGTCCTGCTCGTCCCGGCGGCGGAGGAGGCCTGATGGACCATGCGGTGACGGTCATCCTGATCGGTGTCGCCGCGTTCGTCCTCCCCCTGGTCGCCGGGCGGGTCCGGGTGCCGGCCTTCGTGCTCGAGATCCTGTTCGGCATCCTCGTCGGGCCCCACGTGCTGGACGTGATCGGCCACTCGCCGGTCGTCGAGTACCTCGCCGAACTCGGCTTCCTGCTGCTGATGTTCCTCTCCGGGTTCGAGATCGACTTCGGCCGGCTCGAACGCCAGGGGGTCGCGCCGCTGGCGACCGGTCTGGCGGTCTTCGTCGTCACGCTGGTGCTGGCGGCCGGCGCCTCGTACCTGCTCGGGCACGGTCCGTTCGTCACGCTGGTGCTCGCCACCACGTCGGTCGGTCTCGTCGTGCCGACGCTGCGCGCCACCGGGGTCAACGCGACACCGCTCGGCCAGGCGATCCTGATCTCCGCGCTGCTCGCCGACTTCCTGACGCTGATCGGCGTGACGCTCTACGCCATCGTGGCCGAACACGGCGTCGGACCGAGCCTGCTCGGGGTGCCCGCACTGGCGGCGGTGATCGTCGCCGTGCTGGTCGGCCTCAAGCGCCTCGCCTGGTGGTATCCGGAGAAGTTCGAGCGGCTGTTCGCGGCCGACGACCCCGAGGAACTCGGGATCCGCGCCAGCCTGGCGCTGATGTTCGTCTTCGTCGGCCTGTCCTATCTGCTCGAGATCGAGGCGATCCTCGGCGCGTTTCTCGCGGGAACCGTGTTCGCGCTCGTGTTCCGCCACCGCGGGGCCCTCGAACGCAAGCTGAGCGGATTCTCGTTCGGGTTCTTCGTGCCGATCTTCTTCATCGAGGTTGGCGCCCGGTTCGATCTCCAGGCGGTCTTCCGGCCGGGGGCGCTGCGGCAGGCGGTGGCGCTGATCGTCGCCGCCGTGCTGGTCAAGACGATCGCCGCGCTGGTGCTGTTCGTCGTCGGCCTCCGGCCCCGGGAGGTGCTTGCGGCCGGCGTGCTGCTCTCGGCGCGCCTGAGCCTGATCATCGCGGTCGCCGAACTAGGGGCCCGGCTCGGCCTGATCAGCCGCATCGTCGAGTCGCAAGCCGTGCTGCTGGCGCTGGTCACGGCGGCGTTCTCGCCGGCGCTGTTCCGCATGCTGGTCTCCGGACGCGCGGAGGAGTGAATCGATGCTGATCGAGGCGCTGCGGGCCGCCGCCGACTTCATCTGGGGGCCGTTCCTGCTGATTCCGCTGCTGCTGATGACCGGCCTGTTTCTGACGGTGCGACTGCGCGGGCTCCAGTTCTCGCAGCTCGGACCGTCGTTGTGGCTCGCGCTGATCGTGCGCCGCGAGCCGGGCGGGCGGGGGGACATCTCGCACTTCCAGGCGCTGATGACCGCCCTGGCGGCGACGGTCGGGACCGGGAACATCGTCGGCGTGGCGACGGCGATCGCCCTCGGCGGACCGGGCGCGCTGTTCTGGATGTGGGTCACCGGCCTGGTCGGCATGGCGACCAAGTACTCCGAGGCCCTGCTCTCGGTGCACTTCCGGGAGACCGACCCTCGCGGCGAGCAGGCCGGCGGGCCGATGTACTACCTGCAGCGCGGGATCCGCTCGCGGTGGCTCGGGCGCGGGCTCGCGCTGATGTTCGCCGCCTTCGCCGCCGTCGCCTCGTTCGGGATCGGCAACATGGTCCAGGCCAACTCGATCGCCGGCGCGGTCGAGCATGCGTTCGGCGTGCCGGTGTTCCTGACCGGGATCGTGCTCGCCCTGGCGGTCGGCGCCGTCGTCCTCGGCGGCATCCGTTCCATCGGGCGGTTCACCGGCGTGTTCGTCCCGCTGATGGTCGCCGGCTACATGATCGGCGCGGGCACGATTCTCGTCCTGCACGCCGACCGGCTGCCGGCGGCGCTCGCGGCGGTTTTCGCCGGCGCGTTCAGCGGCACGGCGGCCGCGGGCGGCTTCGCCGGGGCCGGCGTGCTTGCCGCCCTGCGCTTCGGCGTCGCGCGCGGGATCTTCTCCAACGAATCGGGACTCGGCTCGGCCGGCATCGCCGCCGCGGCGGCCCAGACGAACGAACCGGTGCGCCAGGCGCTCGTCTCGATGACGCAGACCTTCATCGACACGCTCGTCGTCTGTTCGTTCACCGGTCTGGCGATCCTGGTCACCGGAAGCTGGCAGGAAGGGCTCGACGGCGCCGCGCTGACCCAGCAGGCGTTCCTCCACGGTCTGCCGGGAGACCTTGGCCCGGCCTTCGTCGCCGTCTCGCTGGCGATGTTCGCCTACTCGACGATCCTCGGCTGGTGCTACTACGGTGAGCGCTGCATCGAGTTCCTGCTCGGGGCGCGGGCGATCGTCCCGTTCCGGGTCGTCTTCATCGTCGCCGTGTACTTCGGCGCGCAGCGCAGTCTCGACCTGGTCTGGACGCTCTCCGACGCGATGAACGGCCTGATGGCCCTGCCCAACCTGGTCGGCCTGCTGCTGCTCTCCGGCACGATCGTCCGGCTCACCAGGCGCTACTTCGCCGATCCGGAAGGCGTCTGACGGCCGCTGGCCCACCTGCGCGCGGTGCCCCAGATTCGACTCCGGGGCCGTCCTCCGCCGTCCGGGCCGCATCGGGGTCCGGTCGTCGGAGAACGCCTGCCCCGGGGAGAGAGCAGCGTGAGCGTCACCCCGTCCGCGGCCTCGCCACGGCTGAGAGCGGACCTGATCGTCACCGAGGATGCCGACGTCGCCGGAGTTCGGATCGTCAAGGATCCGAAGAGACGTCGGTTCTTCCGGTTCGGGCCCGCCGAGGGGCTGATCCTCGAGCTGCTCGACGGGCAGCACACGCCGGTCGAGATCCAGATCGCGCTGGCCGAGCGGCTCGGAGAGGCCCTGGCGCTCGACGACGTGCTGGAGTTCATCGACCATCTCGCCGAACGGGGGCTGCTCGAAAGCGACGGCACGAACCTGCCCGCGGTGCGGCCCGATCTCGGCCGGAAGGTCGTCGAGGCCCTCGAGACCAGCGAGTTCGGCCTGCGCCGCGCGGGCGATCCGCTGCCGCCGGGGGTCGTGCGGGATGCGCGCGCCGAAGCCGAGGCGCGGAAGTTCGACGAGGCGGTCGCCTGTCTGCGGGCCGGGCGTTTCCATGCGGCGCTGCGGGCCTTCGAGGAGATCCTCGTCGCCAACCCGGGCAACCAGCGCGCGCGCGCAGTCCGCGACCTGCTGGTTCGCGCCGGCTCCGAGGCGGCGCTGGCCGCGACTGCGGACGAGCCGCCGGCCCGCCGGCGCAACTGGCTCTATCTCCGGCTGCCGCTGTTCGACCCGGACCGGATCCTCTCCGCCCTCGAACCGGTCGTGCGCTTTCTCTGGACGCCGGTCTTCGCCGGCCTGTACGTCGCGGTGCTCGCCCTCGCGGGCCTCGTGGCCTGGGTCCACGGCACCGAGATCATCGCCCACATCCCGGCGCTTTCGATCACGCACGTCGCCGGAGTGCTGATCGTCGCGGCGATCTTCCAGACCATGCTCCACGAGCTGGCCCACGGCCTGACGTGCAAGCACTACGGCGGCCGGGTTCCCGAGAGCGGCTTCCTGCTGATCCTGTTCTTTCTTCCGGCGATGTACGTCGACGTGTCCGACGCGTGGCTCTTCCGCAACCGGCGCCACCGCGTGCTGGTCAGTCTCGCCGGGCCGATGCTCGACCTCGGGGTTGCGGCGACGGCCGTGCTCGCCTGGCGCGTGATGCCGCCGAGCGACCTGCGCGCCGGACTGGTGCTGCTGGCGATCGCCTCGTCGATGAGCGTCGTGCTCAATCTCAACCCGCTGCTGCGCCTCGACGGCTACTACGTGCTGAGCGACCTTTCGGGCATTCCGAATCTGCGCCAGTCGGCGGTGCAGTTCCTCACGGGTGGGCTGCGCCGGCGCGCCGTCGGGCCCGACGGCACGATCGACGTCACGCCCCGCGCCCGCGGGTTCCTGCTGCTCTACGCGGTCCTGTCGATCACGTACATGGCCTTCGTGCTCTCGATCCTCGGCAGGATCGTCCTGGCCTGGGCGTCCCGGATCGCCGGTCTGTGGGGCATCGCGATCACGGTGACGATCGTGCTGTACCTGCTGCGTCGCCCGCTGAGGGCGATCGGAAGCGCCATCGCCGGTCGCTTCGCGCGCACCAGCGTCCGGGGCGCGCTGCGGGCGGCGATCGCTCTCGGCTGCCTCGGCGTGCTGGCGATGCTTCCGTGGACGCTCAAGGTCAGCGGTCCGGCCGTGCTGCGCAGCGAGGACCGCGCGGCGGTCCGCGCCGAGATCGCCGGCAACGTCGCCGAGCTGCTGGTCTCCGAGGGTGACGTGGTCGAAAAGGGCCAGCTCGTCGCACGCCTCGATCCGACCGAACTCCAGACCCGGCTCGCGATGACGCGCGCCGACATCCGGCGCGCCGAGGCGAAGCTCGCGCTGCTGCGGCAGGGCCCGGAGATCGAGCAGGTGCGACAGGCGCGCGAGCGCGTCGCCGCCCTGCGGGTCGAGGTGGCCCAGCTCCGCAGCCGGTACGAGCGGCTCACCCGCCTGCGCGACGACGGGCTCATCTCGGCCGACATGCACGAGCAGGTCGGCAGCGAACTCCAGGTGCGGCAGGGCGCGCTGCGGGTCGCCCAGCAGGAGGCGCGGCTCGTGGAAAAGGGAGCGCGCCCGGAGGAGATCGACGCGGCCGAGGCCGAGGTCTCGCGGTTGCGCACCGAAGAGCGCGACATCGAACGCCGGCTCGCAAGCTGCGAACTCCGCGCGCCGGCATCCGGGGTGGTCGTGACCCACGATCTCGCGCAGCGGGTCGGCGAGCGGCTGCCGGCGGGCGGGACCCTGCTCGAGATCGCCGGAGACGGCGGGATGCTGGCCGAGGTGCGCGTACTCGAAAGCGACATCGGCGCGGTCGAGCCCGGGCTTCCCGTGCGGCTGGTGTTCAGCGCGTACCCGGACCGGCGCTTTGCCGGGACGGTGCGGGAGATCGCGCCGGCCGCCGACGTCGACGACCTTGGCCGCGCGGTGTTTCGCGTCAAGGTCGCGGTCGAGGACCCGGCACGCGAGCTGCGGCCCGGGATGACCGGCGCCGCCCGGATCACCGCCGGCCGGATGTCGCTCGGCAGGCTCGTCGCGCGCCGCGTGCTGCGGATGATCGATCCGTCCCTTCTCTGAGCCGCCGCGGGAGGCGTTCAGTTCCTGCACACCCGGTTTCACGTCCGTCTCCCGGCCCACGATCGCGGAGGCGGCTCGCGGGACCGGTGCGACGGGCACGCGCCCGGGCGGCCTTCCACGGACGTCCGAGGGCAGATGCGAACCGGACTGCGCCGCGGCGGTCGCCGCCTCCATCTTGGCGCGGAGTTTGCTCTGTCGGGACACGCCGGGAGTTCCGCGGGATGGCGGGACCGCGCCGTGGCAGGGCATGAGGCCCGTTCATTCAACCGCAGGCGGGATGGGCCCGCAGACACACCGAGAGGAGAGACTCGATGAGCAAGCTCAAGGTGCAGGAACTCGAGAGCCGCGTGGCACCGGGGTACGGTCTGTTCAGCTTTCTGACCAACCTCGCAGCCCAGGACTCGACGTTCGGCGACGCGTTCAACCAGATCGTCAACCCGGAGACCGGTGACGTCGACGTCGGCACCGCGATCGACGTGGCGAACCAGAACGGGCTGGACGTGCAGTCGGTCCGTCCGGACTTCACGCTGTCCGATGACATCGTGATCTCCGACGCGACGGCCAACATGATCATGTCCTTCTTCGGTGGCGGCAAGTAGCCTCTGGCGGCCTCTTGTCAGGAAGACTCGACCGAAGGGAGGGCGTCCTGCGGGACGCCCTCCCGCCTTTTTCTGCTTCCGTTCCGTCCGGCCTTAGACTCCCCCCATGGTCCGCCTGCGCCCGACCCTCCGCCGCGCACGCCTCGTCGTCCTCGTGCTGTTGCTGCTGTCGGCAGTCGCGGCGACGGTGGCGTGGCGGTTCCGGGACGAGCCGCGTCGGCGCGTCGAGCAGATCCTCGCCCGGCGGCTCGAGGCGGACGTCTCCCTTGCGGGGTTGCGCGTGCTCGGTCCCCGCGAGGTGTTGCTGACGGGGCTCGAGATCGGCCCGACGCCGCTCCAGCCGCTCGTCGCCCGGATCACGATCCGGCGGCTCGTGGCCCGGGGAGGGCTGCGCGAGGCGATGGCCGGGCGCTTCGAGGCGCTCGAGATCGACGGCCTCGACGTCCTGCTCGAGCCGGCGGAGGGGCCGGTGCCGGCATCGGAGGCCGCGCCCTCGGTCGAGTTCGGCCGTCTCGCCGTCGAGGACCTCGTGGTCCGGCTCGCGGACGCCGGCGTGCTCTCCGGTTCGCTCGTCGCCCGCCGGGACCGCGCCGGGCTGACCGGCCACGGCCGGCTGCGCGGCGAGTCGCTGCGCCTGGCGCCGCTGGCCGTGCTCGGCGGGGCAGCGCCACCGGCGGGATTCGATCTCCGCATCGACCGCCCCGACGTGACGTTCGAAATCGGCGCCGCGGCGTCCGCGCTGCATCTCGACGCGCGCGGCGGGCTGCTGATCGGCGAGCGCGCCGGCCTCGCCCTGCCGGCGCTGGCGCTCGACGTGCGACGCCCCGTCGCGGCGGATGAGCCGGTCCTCGTCTCGGTGACGCTGGCTCGCGGAGAAGCCCTCGGGCCGGGTGAACTCGTGATGGAGTGGAACCGGGCCGCATCCAGCCCGGCGAGTCTCGACGGCCGTCTCGAGCGGATCGACGCCGCGAGACTGGCCGCCATCGTCCCGGACTTCGGCGGACGCGTCGTCGAGGGGACGCTCTCGCTGGAGATCTCCACGACCGACGGCCGGTACCGGGTCGCGGCAGCGGCGGATGCGCTGCGTGCGGGCACCGCCGAGGGCATCGCCTGCCGGCTCGCGGAGCTGCGGGCGGGAGTGGAGACGCCCGCACCCCGGCCGGCGGAGCCGGTTCCCCTGGAGGCGACGCTGTCCGGCCGCGTGCTCGCGTGCGACGGCGTGCCGGAGCCGTGGGACGGCGCGGACACCTTCCCGATGCCGTTCTCGCTGCAGTTCCGCGGCAGCACCGACCCCGGGCGTCCGGCCGCGGTGCGGATCGCGCTCGAACCCGCACGGTCGGGGCGGTTCGAGGTCTCGGGGACGCTCGTTCCTTCCGGGAAGGGCGACGCCGATCTCGCGTGGCGCTGGTCCGCGCCCGGATGGTCACGCCTCGTGGAGATCGCGCGGCTCGCCGGGGTGCTCTCCGGCGACCTGCACGTCACGGGGCCGCCTCCCGATCTCTCGGGACGGATCGCGGGGCGGCCGGACGCGGCGCGCCTGACCGTCGACCTGACGGGCGGTCCGGTGCGGGGCGAGCGGGCCGGTCTCGGGTCGCTGACGCTCGACGCACTGGCCGCCTCGGCACGGCTCACCGTCGGCACGCAGGGGGTCGGGCTCGCGTCGCTCGACCTGCAGGGTGCCGGCACGCTGGAGCTTCCGGCCGCCGGACCGGCGCTGTCCGGTCCGGCGACGTTCCGGCTCGCCGCGGGCGCCCGGCGCGCCGCGTCGGCGGGAGACGCCTTTGCGGTCGAGGCGGACCTCGTCGCCCTCGACGAGCTGGTCTCCGGCCGGTTCACCGGAAGCTGGCGGGGCGGCCTGCGGACGGCCGGTCGCCTCGACCTCGAGCTGCCCGACCTGTCGGCCCTGGCCCGTGCGGTCGTGCCCGACCTTCCGGACACGGCGGCGTCGCTGCGCGGCTCCCTGGCGGCGGCGCTCGACCTCGATGTCGGTGCCGACGGCGCCGTCGGGCTCGAAGGAACGCTGGAACTCCCGGCGCTCGAGATGTCGTCGGCCGACGGCGCGCGGGTCGTCCAGGGGCTCGCCACGCGCGGGACGCTCTCGGTCAGCCGCGCGCCGGCGGGGCCGGTCCGCGCACGGGTCGAGGCGGAACTCGGTGGAGCGGTCGTTCTGTGGGACAGCCTGTTCGCCGACTTGTCGGAAGCGGTTTCGAGCCTCCGGGTCGACGCGCACCTCGAGCCGGACGCCGGCGCGTGGAGTGCCGACGTCCGCTGGGCGCTGGCCGAAGGACCGAAGCTCGCCGCCCGTCTCGCCGCCGACGCGGAGGGGGGCATCGCGTGGAGTGCCGACGTCGCCGCGGTGGACCTCGCCCGGACCTGGGCACGCTACCTCGTCCCGGTGATCGAGAGCGCGTGGCCCGAGATGGCCGAGGAGGCCACCGTCGAGGGGCGGGTCGCGGCCCGTCTCGCGGGGCGTTTCGGAGCCGCCGAGCAGACCGTCCGGGGAGCGGTCTCGCTGGCCGGCGGCCGGTTCCTTCTCGCGCGTCCGGGCCTCGACCTGACCGACCTGGCGGTCGAGCTGCCGGTCGACCTGACCTGGCGCGACGGCCGGCTCGTCGAGCCGGACCGGCTGACGGCCGGCTCGCTGGCGCTCGGCAGCGGATCGATCGCGGGCCTGCCGATCTCTACGGTCGATACCCCGCTCGAGGCGGGAGGGGATCGGATCCTGCTCGGCCGGCCGGTGACGTTTCGGCTGCTCGGTGGCGCAGTGAGGCTCGAGCGCATGATGGTCGACGGACTGCTGACCGGTGATCCCCGGCTGACCGCCGCGGCGGCGCTCGACCGGCTCGACCTCTCGCGGCTGCCGACGGAGATGCTGCCGTTTCCCGTCGAGGGGACGATCGCCGCGCGCTTTCCGGCGGTGCGCGTGACGGCGACGCGGTTCGAGGCGGACGGCGGTGGCGAGATCGACGTGTTCGGCGGAACGATCCGCCTCGGTGATCTCTCCGGCCGCGACCTGTTCTCGCCGTACCCGAGACTGTCGTTCTCGGCCGAGTTCGAGCACATCGACCTCGGCCGCCTGACGCGACGGCTCGGCTTCGGTGAGATCACCGGGCATGTCGACGGCGAGGTGGTGCGCTGCGAGCTGGTCGGGGGCCTCCCCGTACGGCTCGAGGCGGAGGTCCGTTCGTCGCCGATGCGCCGCGACCGGCGCAGCGTGACGGTGCGCGCCGTGCGCAACCTGACCATCCTCGGGTCGGGCGGCAACGCCACGATGCTCGACCGCGGCATCACGCGCTTTTTCGATCGCTATACCTACTCGCGGCTCGGCATCGCGATGAGCCTCGAGGACGACATGTTCCTGCTGCGCGGACTCGAGCGGCGCGGCAGGCGCGAGCTGTTCATCAAGGGGCGGCTGCCGCTGCCGATCGATGTCGTCAACGCCCAGCCGGGCCGTCGCGTCGCGTTCCGCTCGATGCTCGAGCGCCTGCGCGCGCTCGACCTCGAGTCGGCCTCCACGTCACCCCGTTGACGCGGCCGGCGGCGGTCCGTCCGTGTATCCTGACCGGGCGCGTCCGGAGGACGGGGCGCGTGCGCGAGGTGATCCGATGACCAGCAGACGAAGCAGACGACTCGGCGTGCTCTTCGGCGCGGTGGTGCTCGCCGCCGCCTGCGTGACGATCAACGTGTACTTCCCGGAGGCCCAGATCCGCGACCTCTCGAAGGAGATCGAGGAAGAGGTGCAGCGCCGGGCCCGCGAGGCGGCGGCGGCGGAGCAGGAGGGCGAGCAGCGGCAGGCTCCGCGCCAGGAGACCGACGACGGGAGCGACGGCACGGTCCCCCTCGCCTTCGCGCACCCGGCAGGGCTGCTCGACGGGCTGTTCGGCATGCCTGCGCTGGCCGCGGGCAGCGTTCCGGAGCCGGTGGTGAGCAACCCCGCGATCCGGAAGATCATCGACTCGCGCGCGAAGCGCGCACCGCGCCTGGCCGGGTACCGGAAGCTCGGCGTGGTCGGCGAGGGGAAGGACGGGTTCCTCGTCGTCCGGTCGCTCGACGCGCTCGGCGATCTGCGGAAGCGGGCCGAGGTCCAGAAGCTGGTGCGCGAGGAGAACGCCGACCGCAAGGCGCTCTACCGGGAGATCGCCGCCGCGACCGGCGTCGAGCCGTCCCAGGTCGGCAAGATCGGCGCCACCTACGCGACGACGCTCCGGGAGATCGCCCGACCGGGCGAGTGGATCCAGCTTCCCGACGGGCGCTGGGTGCAGAAGAAGTAGGTGGGGAGGAGCAGGACGGCCCGGTCCGCGGTATCAGTCGAACCGGCCGGGCCGGAACGTGGTCGCGCGCTCCTCGTCGCGCGGCGCGCCGCTGCGGGTGCCGGCGTGCTCGCGCGCCGCGTCGATCACCTCTTCCATCGCCTCGCGGACGCCGCGGGCCATGCCGAACGACAGCCCGCGCAGCGGGCGGCCGGTCGCCTCGTCGACCGTGTAGAGGTTCCAGCGGACGAGCGGGCCCTGCTTCCCCGGGCTCGGGAAGGCGAACACCTGGTAGGTGCGGCCGGCGATCTTGAAGGTCGTCTCGACGCCTTGGGCGGCGTACTGCGAGAGGATCTGCTCGAGAGCGTTCACCCCGGTTCTCCTCCATCTCCCGCCGGCGGGGTGACTCCCGCCGATGACGGAAACGTAGGTCCCGGAAGATCCGGCCGTCCAGCCCGCACGCGCCGGCCGCGATGTGACGATGCGTGACCTCCTGACCGACCCCTACGGCTGGGCCCTGCTCTCGCTGGCCGGGGCCCTGGTGACCTGGAGCGTCCTGCGCTGGCGGGGCCGGCGCACGCTGGCGCAGCGGGTTCCGCTGGCGCTGCTCGGGTTCGCCCTTGCCGAGCTGCTGGTCTGCGGACTTCCGTTCGTCGCGGATCGCCTGGCGGCGCCGCTCGAGGCGGCCTGCGATGCGCCGGCGCCGTTCGACGGGCCGCCGGAGGCGATCGTCCTGCTCGGGGCGGGCGTCGCGAACTCGCGCGTCCCCTGGTCACCGCTCGGCTCGGCGGGCACTGCCCGGGTCGCCGAGACGCTGGCTGCGGCCCTGAGGTGGCCCGAGGCGGTCGTCGTCGTCAGCGGCGAACGGGGGCACGTCACGCGGGCCTCGGGAGGCCAGCGGATGCTCGAGGAACTCCAGCGCATGGGCCTGCCGCCCGAGCGGATCGTGTTCGAGGATCGGGCCCGCACGACGCGCGGCAACGCCGTCCACGTCGCGCGCTGGGCGGCAGAGCACGGCGTCCGCCGACTGGCGGTGGTCACCTCCGCGGTCCACATGCCGCGGGCTCTCGGCGCCTTCCGCGAACGCGGGTTCGAGCCGCTGCCGGTCTGCGCCGAGCGTTCGACCTGGCCCGGGATCGGTTCGGAAGGACTCCTGCCGGAGGCCTCCGCGTTCGAGCGCAGCACGGCCGCGCTGCACGAGCACTTCGGACTCCTGTGGTATCGCTTCCGAGGGTACCTGTGACGGCGGACCGTCGATAGCGATGTCGTTCCTGATCCATGTCGCCGTCTTCGTGGCGTCGCGCCCGCAGACGAGCGCACCCGCCGGGAGGGCGGGTGCGCCGGACGGGTCGCCTCGATGGAGCGGTCAGCGTTCGGTGCAGTCCGCGCCGGGCTCGGCGAACTGGCAACCCCCGTCACACGTGGCCTCGGTGCCGACGTCGTCGGGATCGGCCTTGTTGTAGCACTTGCCGCCGGTCACGTTGCCGCTCAGGTCCGTGGTGTTCTCGCACCGGTCGTTCTCGCGGCCCTTGAGGTCGAACTTCCTTCCGTTCGAGCAGGTGACCGTGAAGTTCGGAAGAAGAACGTTGGGGGTTCCGTCGCCGTAGAAGCAGCCCGCGAGGGTCGAGGAGGCGACCTCCTCGCAGCCGGTGGCACAGGCCCCTCGTGCGAGGTCGTCGGAGCCGTTCGTGCAGGCATGCACGCCGGGGGACGGGGAAGAGCAGCTCGCGGCGGCGTCCTTGGCCACCCACAGCCAGAGCGAGACGTTGCCCGGGCACACCTGGCGGTAGACCAGGCTCGTTCCGCCCTCCGCAGCCGATGCCGGCGTGACGACCGCCAGAAGGGCGAACAGACAGAAAGAGAGGGACAGTGGAATGCCGAGCTTGTCACGTGGGTTCATGATCAT
>JAJRXN010000260.1 GCA_024276295.1 Acidobacteriota bacterium | reverse complement strand
GCCGTCGCCGAACGGCACGGCCGCGGCCATCTCGGGGTGGCGCGGTGCGAACAGCGCGATCCCCGGCGCATCGAGGGGAACGCGCCGGGCCGGCGAGGCCGTCGCGTCGTCCCGCAGCGTCCAGCCGAGGGGAGTCCGCGCGATCCGGGGATCGACCGCGAGGGTCGGGGCGAGCAGCCGGTCGGCCTGCCGGCGATCGATCCAGTGGATCCCGAGGAACTCGCGGGCCAGCACCTCGCCGGGCACGGGCGCCGGGGCCCGCGCCAGGGTGGCGACGATCCGCTCGAGGAGGGGTAGCGATCCGGCGGGCATCGGCGGAAGCTCTCCGCGGTATCTTCGCACCGGCGGGAGGGCGATGACAGCAGGACGCGTGCGCCGATCGCGGCGGCTTCTGATCGTCGGCGTCGGCCTGACAGGCGCGGCGCTGGCGTGGCTCGCGGCGCGGGCCGGGCACGACGTCCTCATGGCGCCGTCCGGGCGCAGCGGCCGACCGGGCTTTCCGGCGGGAGGCGCCGTCGTCAGGGGAACGGTCTTCCCCGAGCCCCTCTCTTCCCACAGCCTGCCGGAAGGTCCCTCCTCCGGCGCGGCGCTGGCCGCGATGATGCGGCGTGGCGAGCAGGTCCTGTTCGAGGCCCTGATGGCCGGCGGGCGCTCGTGCGGTCTTCGGAGCATCCGCAGCGAGCGGCACTTCGCGGGGCCCGATGCCGAGGTGCGTGCCGGCGCGCTGGCGGCGCTGCTGCGCGAGACCGGTGCCGATCCGATCCTCGAGACGAACGGAAACGCCGTCGTCGTCCGCCGGGAGGACGACCTGCTCCTGTCGACCCGGCGGCTGACGTTCGAACTGCTGCGGCTCGCGCGCCGGGCAGGGGCACGATGGCTCGGCCGCGAGCCGTTCGGCGAGATCCGGGTCCGCGGGGACGCCGCCGAGGTGGAGATCGGCGGGTGTGCGGAGTCGTTCGACCGGGCGTTCTGGACCTGCGGGCGGCCCGACGACCGGGCCCCGTTCGCAGCGGTGCTTCCGCGGCGCGCGCTGCTGGTCCAGACCCTGAGTCCCGGACCGAAGACACTGTCGGCCGTGCTCCGCTTCGACGCATTCCTGCTTCTCCCGGGCACGCACGGCCAGCCGGCGGTGCGGACGATCCAGCCCGGCGAACCACCTCCCCCCGGCGCGCCTGCTCCCCGCCGGCTTACCGAAGCACTTACCAAGTTTGCCGGCTCCGTGATTCGGCAGGACCTCGTCGACGAGTTCGTCGCGCCGCCGCCGTTCCATGTCGGTGCGCCGGGACCCGCGCTGACCGTGGTCCCCTCGGTGACCTGGCCGCTCGCGACGCTCTTCGGGTGCCTCGAGCGTCACGTCGAGACCACCGGGCTCGCCGCGGCCGGCTGAGGGCCGGGTCCGCCTCCTTTTTCAGGTATGCTTTCCGCCGCGCCGGGCCTGACGCGAAAAGACCGCGTGCGGGCCGGTTGGCGCATGGCCGTGTTCGAGAAGAGCAGTCCGAGGAGGAGTCGAATCATGCGTTCCCTAGTCGCACGCGTCCTGTGGATCGCGCTTGCCGTGGCCCTTGCGGCAGCACCGGTGATGGCATCCGGATTCAGCATCTACGAGCAGGGAGCCAAGGCGTCCGGACAGGCAGTGGCGTTCGTTGCCAGGGCCGATGATCCGAGCGCCGGTTTCTACAATCCGGCGGCGATCGTCAAGCTGGAAGGAACCCAGGTCTCGTTCGGCTTTTCGGCCGTGCTGATCGGTGACACCCAGCTCGACATCGCGCCCGGCTCGATCTACACGCCCGGCCGGTACGACATGGAAAACAACGTCGGCCTTCCGCCGCACTTCTTCATCACGCACAACTTCGGCAACGGCTGGGCGATCTCCGGGTCGCTGACCGCACCCTATGGCCTCAAGACCGAGTGGAACGAGAACTTCGGCGGCCGCTACTCGGCGCGCACCGCCGATCTCGCCACCGTGCTGCTCGGCTTCAACGTGGCCCGCGATCTCGGGTCCGGCTGGTCGGCCTCGATCGGCCTCGAGTACGCGTACGCCGACATCAAGGAGTTCTCGCGCAACATCTTCCTGCCCGGAATTCCGCTGGAGCCGATTCCGGTGCCCGACGAGGAGGGTGTGACGCCAGTGCCGCCGACACCGATCATGCCGATCGGCGGGATCACCGAGCCGCTGACCGACCTCGTCGCCGACGGCAACGACATCGGATTCAACCTCTCGGTCCACTACAAGAGCGACGACTGGGCGTTCGGCGCGATCTACCGCGACGGCTTTTCGATCGATGCCAAGGGGACGGTCCAGTTCAGCAACAGGTTCGCCGACCTCGACCCGATGGTGCCGATCTGGACGAACGACATCCTGACGGCGATTCCGACCTACGACCCGGCGACCGCGGCGGCCGTCGCCCAGGGCTACGCCGACAGCGTCAACGCGGCGCTGCAGGCGGCGTTCACCAACACGCCGGGCTCCGGCCGGCTCGCGCTGCCCGGCAACTGGGCGATCGGCCTGGCCTATCTGGGCTGGGACCGCTTCGAACTCGAGTTCGACATCGCGACCATCATGTGGAGCGATTTCGAGTCGATCCCGATCACGACGCCATCCGGTACGACGGTCATCAACGAGAACTGGAACGACGCGACGACCTACCGGCTCGGCGGTTCGTACGCGCTCAACGAGAACCACGAGCTTCGCGCCGGGATCTACACCGACGAGAACCCGATCCCGGACGAGAGCATCCGCCCGTCGATTCCCGACAACGACCGTTTCGGCTGGACGCTCGGCTGGGGCTACACCGGCGACAGGTGGTCGCTCGACGCCTACCTGATGAACATCTCGATCGACGACCGTACGGTCGACATCTCGAACTTCGCCAACGATCCCTCGGTCGTTCCCGGGCGGTACCAGAGTTCCGTCACGCTGCTCGGCCTGACGGCGACGTACCGCTACTGACCGGCACGGGACGGTCGGAACGTCCGGCACGCGGGCGGGGCTCCGGCCCCGCCCGTTTCGCGTGTCTACGCCCGCGGGTGGGTCCGGTCGTAGACCGCGAGGATCCGCTCGAGCGAGACGCTGGTGTACCGCTGCGTCGTCGCCAGCCGGGCGTGTCCGAGCAGTTCCTGGATCGAGCGCAGATCCATGCCCGACTCGAGCAGGTGCGTGGCGAACGAGTGACGCAGCAGGTGCGGATGGACGCCGCGCGCCAGCGCGGCGCGCTCGACGATGCGGTCGAGGATCCGTCGCACCGAGCGGTCCGACAGGCGCCCGCCGCGGGCGTTGAGCAGCAGCGCCTCGCTGCCCGATCGTGCGCGCAGGTCGGCGAACGCTTCCAGGTAGGCCCGCAGCGCGGTCTCCGCGCGCCGGCCGAACGGGACGATGCGCTCGCGGTCCCCCTTGCCGAGCACCCGCAGCGTGCGGTCCGAGAACTGCACGTCGTCGAGATCGAGCCCGACGAGTTCGGCGACGCGGAGCCCGGAGCCGTAGAGCAGTTCGAGCACGGCGCGGTGGCGCAGGCCGAGCCGCGTGCCGTCGCCGGCGGAGGCGATCAGGGCCTCGACGTCCTCGACGTCGAGGCGGTCCGGCAGGCGCTGCTCGCGCTTCGGGTTGCGGATCTCGGTGGCCGGACTGGCAGCCAGGCGGCCTTCGCGGACCAGCCAGGCGAACAGCGCGCGCACCGCGGACAGCCTGCGGCCGATCGTCGAACCGGCGAGTCCCCGGCGGTGCATCGCCGCCACCCAGCGCTCGATCGCCCGGGCATCGACGTCCTCGGGCGCCGGCGGATCGTGATCGTCGGTGCCCGCGGTGAGCTGGCCAAGGAAGTCCGCGAGGTCCCGCGCGTACGCGCGGCGCGTGTGCGGACTCGCCCCGCGGTCGAGCGCCAGGTGTTCGAGGAAGTCCCGGATGGCATCGCGCACGGGCCGATTATCGCCGCCCGCCGGGCGTGGGTCAGCCGGCGGACGGACAGCCCTGGTCGATCCAGGCGATCAGCCGCCGCACGCGGTCGGAAGCGCAGACGCCTTCGGCCCCGGCGTGGCGTTCCTGCTCTTCGATCCTGGGCAGCGCGCCGGCGAGCACCCGGCGCACGGCCTCGGCCGAAAAGCCGGCCTCGATCAGCTCCGCGCCGACCCGCCAGCTCGGCAGGGGAGTCGCTTCCCACGCCGCGAAGGCGCCGACGAGGTCCTTCTCGGCGAGCAGCGCACGAGCGATCAGCGTCTTGACCGACGACACCAGGTCGGGGGTGTCCTCGCCGCACTCCTCGGCCAGGCGGAGGGCGTCGGCGGCGTGGTGGCTCGCACGCTCGCCGTTACCGAGCAGCAGCAGCCAGCCCTCGGCGAGCATCAGCGCGGTCTCGTGGTCGTGCGGAAGCTGCTCTTCCATCTGCTCGAGGGTGCGTCGCGCCGCCGCCTGGTCGCCCGTGCGGGACTGGCAGAGCGCGATCTGCGAGAGCAGGAAACGCCGACCGGCCGGATCGGCCTGGTCCCCGATCCGGTCGAGTTCCCGCCGCAGGACGGCGATCGCCTCGTCGCCCCGCCCCTCGGCCAGCCTGCGGGCGACCTCGTACGAGGCCGCGAAGTAGGCCTCGGAGCGCCTGCGGGCCGATGCATCCGATGGCCGCGTCATCTCCGTCCTCCCGCGGATCCGGCGTCCGTCTCCCCGGCGCCATGCGCCGCTCCGGGAGTCGCCGCGGGAACCATCCGCTCGTGGAGAAGTTTGCACCCGGAGACGAAGCCGTCCAGTTCGGCCAGCGCCCGCTCGGCCAGCGCCCGCCGGCGCTCGCGCCGGCCGCGCACGCGGATCGTCAGGGGAGGAAACAGGCCGAAGGCGATGTTCGTCGGCTGGTAGCCGGCGGAATCGGCCCGCGAGACGTAGCGCTGGAGCGCTCCGAGAGCGGTCGTCTCCGGAAACACCGGCGGCTCCTGGTCGAGCAGCAGCGCCGCGGCTCCGAGGCCCGCGAGCAGCCCGGAGGCGGTCGACTCGGTGTAGCCCTCGACGCCCGAGATCTGGCCGGCGAAGAACAGGTCCTCGCGACGGCGGGCCTGGAACGTCGGATGCAGGACGCGGGGCGCGTTGATGTACGTGTTGCGGTGGATCATCCCGAACTTGACGAACCGGGCGCCCGCCAGGCCGGGAATCATCCGGAACACCCGCTTCTGCTCGGTCTGGCGTAACCGGGTCTGGAACCCGACCAGGCTGTAGTGGGTCGCCGCCAGGTCGTCCTGGCGGAGCTGGACGACCGCCCACGGTCGCAGCCCGGTCCGGGGGTCGGTCAGGCCGACCGGCTTGAGCGGGCCGAAGCGCAGCGTGTCACGGCCCCGGCGGGCCATCTCCTCGACCGGCAGGCAGCCCTCGAACAGCAGCCGGCGGTCGAAGTCGTGCACCTCGGCCTGTTCGGCCGTGACCAGCGCGTCGTGGAAGGCCTCGTACTCCTCGCGGGTCATCGGGCAGTTCAGGTAGTCCGCTCCCTCGCCCTTGCCGTAGCGCGAGGCGTGGAACGCGATCGTCGTGTCGATGGAGTCGGCCTCGACGATCGGGCTGATGGCGTCGAAGAAGGCCAGGCTCTCCTCGCCGGTGAAGCGGGCGATCTCCCGGGCGAGGGCGTCGGAGCAGAGCGGACCGGCGGCGATGATCACCGGGCCTGCCGCGGGGATCGTCGTGACCTCCTCGCGCACGATCTCGATCAGCGGGTGTGCCGTCAGCCTTTCCGTGACGGCCCGTGCGAAGCGCTCGCGGTCGACGGCCAGCGCCGAGCCGGCGGGAACCCGGCTGCCCCGGGCGCAGGAGATCACCAGCGAGCCGAGGCGTCGCAGCTCCTCCTTGAGCAGCCCGTGGGCCGAGCCGACGTCGGACGACTTGAACGAGTTCGAGCAGACGAGTTCCGCGAGACGGTCGGTGCGGTGGACCGCGGTCGGGCGGACCGGGCGCATCTCGTGCAGGCGGACCGGGATGCCCCGGATCGCGCACTGCCAGGCCGCCTCGCTGCCCGCGAGGCCTCCGCCGATGACGATCACGCCGCGCTGGTCCATCGGCCGGATGGTAGCCTGCATTCCCCGTCGCGGCCCGCGGCGCGCGTTTTTCCGTCGTCAGCCGATGAAGAACACCAGCGTGACGATCACGAACACCGGAACCAGGATCGGCAGCGACCACTTGATCAGATAGCCGAAGAACGACGGCATCGCGATGCCGGCCTCCTCGGCGATCGACTTGACCATGAAGTTCGGGGCGTTGCCGATGTAGGTATTCGCGCCCATGAACACCGCGCCGGCGGCCACGGCGAGCAGGTAGGTGTGGTACTCGGCGATGAGCCGGTGGACGGCCTCCGCCTCCGGCACGCCCGGAAAGAACCGGCCGAGCTGGAGGTTGAAGAACGTCAGATAGGTCGGGGCGTTGTCGAGGAACGACGACAGCCCGCCGGTGATCCAGAAATACTGCCAGGGGTGCTCGACGGACCGAATCAGTCCGGCCAATGCGCCCTCTTCGCCCGCCTTGAGGATCTCGAGGGCCGGTACGATCGTCATGAAGATTCCGGCGAACAGGTACGCGACCT
>JAJRXN010000259.1 GCA_024276295.1 Acidobacteriota bacterium | reverse complement strand
CGAGAAGCTCCCTCCCCGCCCCGAGGCGCTGAAGTACCCCGAACTTGCGTTCGAGGTGCCGGACGCCGACGGCTTCCGGCACGTGCTGAAGAACGGCGTCGTCGTCTACGTCGCCGAGGACCATGCGCTCCCGCTGGTCGACATCTCGATCCAGCTCAAGATCGGCTCGTTCCTCGACCCCGAAGGCAAGGCCGGCCTGGCGTCGATCACCGGCCGGATGCTGCGCCAGGGCGGCGCCGGAGACCTCGACGCGGCGGCGTTCGACGAGCGCGCCGACTTCCTGGCCGCCCGGCTCTCCTCCTTCACCGGAGACACCGGCGGCGGCGCGTCGCTGAACTGCATCACGCCGGTGCTCGACGAGGCACTCGACCTGTTCTTCTCGATGCTGACCGCCCCGCGCTTCGAGCAGGATCGCATCGAGGTGGAGAAGACCAACCGGCTCGAGGCGATGAAGCAGCGCAACGACGACGCCGGAGACATCCTGGCCCGTGAATGGCAATGGCTGATGCGCGGGCGCGACCACTTCACCTCGCGCTACCCGACCAAGGCCGATCTCGACGCGATCTCGCGCGAGGACATGGTCGCCTTCCACCGCAAGTACTGGCATCCGCGCAACATGCTGATCGCCGTCTCCGGAGACGTCGACACGAAGACGATCCTCTCCGAACTCGAACGGCGCCTGGCGGCGTTCGACAATCCCGGCGTGGACGTCCCCTGGCCGCCGCCGGCCCCCGAGTTCCAGCCCACGCCGGGGATCTACCACGTCGAGAAGGACATCCCGCAGGCCAAGGTCAACATCGGACACCTCTCGATCCAGTGGACCGACTGGGGCGCGAAGGACCCGTACGCCCTGCGGGTGATGAGCCACATCTTCGGCGACAGCGGATTCACTTCGCGGATCACGAAGCGCATCCGCTCCGACGAGGGACTCGCCTACTCCGCGCGCGCGATCTACGCCATCGGCACCTGGTGGCCGGGCGTGTTCCGGATCAGCTACCAGTCCAAGAACTCGACGGTGGCCCTCGCCGCGAAGATCGCGTTCGAGGAATTGCACCGGATCCAGGAGTCGCCGGTCAGCGAGGAGGAACTCGACACGGCCCGCAACGCGATCATCGACAGCTTTCCTCGCCGGTTCAACTCGCCGGCCAGCACGCTGGCCAACTTCGTGCGCGACGAGTGGCTCGGCAGGCCGCACGACTACTGGACGAAATACCGCGACCGCATCGCCGCCGTCACCCGCAAGGACGTCCAGCGCGTGGCGAAGAAGTACCTGCATCCCGACCGGATGGTGTTCCTGCTGGTCGGCAAGTGGGACGAGATCGCGGCCGGTGATCCGGACGGCCGGGCGAAGATGGCCGACTTCGACCAGCCGGTCACGCACCTCCCGCTGCGCGATCCGTTGACGCTCGAGCCGCTGCCGTAGCCGCGATCGCGCGCAGTTCGGCGCCCCGCCCGTGGGGGCGCCGCTACGCGCCCGCGTCGAGGCGTTCCTGCTCGACCTCGGCCAGGGCGGCCTCGTCGACGTCGCCGGTCGGATACTCGCCGGAAAAGCAGGCGTGGCAGGTGTCGTCGACCGCCTGCTGCGCCTCGTCGCGCACGCTGGCGACCAGTGCGTCGAGCTGCTGGTACACGACCCGGTCCGCCCCGAGCAGGTCGGCGATCTGCGCCTCGTCGCGCCCCCGTGCGATCAGCTCGCGCCGCGTCGACATGTCGATTCCGTAGACGCAGGGGTGCCGCAGCGGGGGCGCCGTCGAGCACAGCACCACTTCGGAGGCGCCGGCCTCGCGCAACATGGCGACGATCTGCCGCGACGTCGTGCCGCGCACGATCGAGTCGTCGACGAGCAGCACACGCCGGCCCCGCACCTCCGACGCGATGACGTTCAGCTTGTGACGGACGGAACGCTGCCGGGCGCCGTCACCCGGCATGATGAACGTCCGTCCGACGTAGCGGTTCTTGACCAGCGCCTCGCGAAACGGCCATCCGAGTTCGCGCGCCATCTCCAGCGCCGCCGGCCGAGACGATTCCGGCACCGGAACGATGACGTCGGCCTCGATCCCGAGCGCGCGCACGCGACGGGCCAGCGCGCGGCCCATCCGTTCACGGACACGGTAGACGCTCGTCCCGTCGAGCGTGCTGTCGGGGCGCGCGAAGTAGACGAACTCGAACACGCACGGCCGGAACCGCGACGGCGAGATCGCCTCGATCCGCACCTCGCCGTCGTGCGAGATGAACAGCGCCTCGCCGGGGGCCGGCCGGTGCTCGATCTCGTATCCCAGGGCCTCGAGCACGACGCTCTCCGAGGCCACCGCGTGCACGACCCGCCCGTCGCGCCGGACGCGCCGGCCGAGGCAGATCGGCTTGATGCCCCAGGGATCGCGGAACGCGAACAGACCCTCGCCGGCGACGAAGCCCACCACCGAGTACGCGCCATGCACCTGCCGGAAGACGTCGGCCACGGCGGCCCGGAAGATCTCGTGGCTGAAGGATCCACCCGCCGCATGCCGGGCCATCGAGTCGGCGAAGACGTTGAGGATCACCTCGACGTCACAGCACGAGAGCAGGTGCCGCCGGCCACGGCGGCGCAGCCGCTCGGCCAGTTACTTGTAGTTGACGACGTTGCCGTTGTGCGCCATCGCGATCCCGAACGGATGCGTCAGCACGAACGGCTGGGCATCCTCGACGCCGCCGGAGCCGACCGTCGGATAGCGGACGTGGCCGAGCGCCATCTCCCCGCGCACGGTGGCCATCGCCGCGGGATCGAAGACGTCCCGCACCAGACCCTCGCCCTTGTGCAGGTGGAACCGCCCGTCATAGGCCACGATGCCGGCCGCGTCCTGGCCGCGATGCTGGATCGCCAGCAGGCCGTCGTGGATCTCGCGCACCGGGGCATCGGTGCCGATCAGGCCGATGAAACCGCACACCTGCTCAGTCTCCCGGACCGGAAGGCGACATCCCGTTCGATGGCAACCACACGAGTTCCTCGGGCTGCGCGCCGAGGTCGATGCGCTCCCGCTCGCGCAACGTGCCCGTCTCGTCGAGTTCGGTGATCACGACATCGGTGGACTCCACGAGCAGTAGGGCGAAGCGGTCGCCGGTTCCCGGCTGTCGCAACACCCGACGAACGGCCTTGGGAAACGTGTTGACCTTGACCACCTCACGTCGCTCGGCATCGATGACGACGACACCGGGCACCGACGCCGCGGCCACGAGCGCCCGGCTGCCGCCGCCATCGAAGGCGATGTCGAGAATCCGCGTCCGCGCCTTGACCCGCTCCGGATCGGCGGTTCCCGCCAGCACGTCCGGGGTCAGCACGTAGACCCAGCCCTGGGACGTACCGACCCACACCTCCGCGTGACCGGGCCGCGCCTGCGGCCGTCGCGGCCAGAGGTCGAGGGCGAGCCTCCGGGCACGCGAGTCGCCGGGGTCGATCACGCCGACCTCGTTGGTCCGATCCATGCCCACCAGAAGGAGGTCCGATCCCGGTACGGCGACGAGGGAGACCGGCAGACCCCAGGAGGTCATCCACGCCCGCGCCGGGGCATCGTACGGCGGCTCGAACCGGAGCACGGCGCGATGCCGCTGGCCGGTGACGAACAGCTCGCCGTCCCCTCCCGACAGCAAGGCGGTCGGCGCGCAGGCCTCGCAGGCGAAGATCGTCCGCACGGCGCGGCGCTGACGGAGATCGATCTCCGTCAGGCTCGAGCCGGGGGCGCGCTCCGTCCCCCGGTTGGCCACGAACAGGCTGTCGCCCACGACGGCGAGTCCTGCCGGATCGAGCCCCGTGGGAATGGACACCATCTCCCGCGTCCCGATGTCGAGCAGCGCGACGCGGTGCTCGCCGAGCAACGAGACCGCGATCCGGTTCGATGCGGGCGTGTCGGCCAGGGGGACTGCCGGCAGCGCGATGGCAAGGACCGCGGACAGCCCGAAGAGCCTCGGTATCGACAACCGCGAGTGCATCATCTGTCTCCCGGAAACCGCTGGTTCGTCGCGCGCATTGTGCCCATCTCCCGCGACGAAGGCCACCCGCACCGACGTCACCTGTCCGCCGCCGTTTGATCTGTTTCCGTCCGCGTCCGACGCCGCGCCGCGCGCCAGATCCGGTTGAACCGCCGTCGGTTGGCGGTACCTTTCGATGCCGCGACCGAGGAGGTTCCGCCCGATGAACACGGCCTTCCACGTCCACTGTCGCACTTCCCGGCTTCCAGCCGTGCTGGTGACGGCGGCGTGCCTGGCAGCGGGCCCCGCTCTCGCCGGCATCCCGGGCTCCGTGCTGGTCTACAGGCCGGAGCCGGCCGAGGCGCGCATCCTCGAGCGGGAACTCGCCGACATCTCGCGGGCTCTTCCCGCCGCCTTCGGGCTCGAGATGGGTTGCGAGCCGGGCGCGGTCTCGACCCGCGCGGCGCGCGCACGGCGCGCGCACCTCGTCGGGCCGGGCCAGCGCGTACTGCAGCTCGGACTCTCGCCGCGACGCCACGCGACGGGCGGTGTCCTCCCGGCTCCCGCCGGCCTGATGGTGCTCGAGGCCGATCTCTACTTCGCCGACGAGACGCGGATGACGGAAGCCTCGCTGGTCGTGCTGGCCGAAGGCGGCCGCGACGCCGGCGTGGCGGTGCTCGAGCGCGAACTCGGCCGCCCGGCGTTTCGCGCCGAACTGCCCGGCTACGGCGACGTGATCCTCGGGTGGCGTGCGGGACGCACGCTGGCGATGGCCCGCATCACCGACCTCGACGTGATCCACCTGACGATCTCGCTCGACGAGCCGGAAGACGCCATCGCCGGCCCGTCGGTCCTGCTGTTCGAGGGACTGATGGAATACGCCGCGCGACGCGCTCGCCTCGGCGCCAGCGCCCAGCTCGAGATCCAGGTCCGGCAGCTCCTCGACTGGGTCGAGCTGGCGCGCTCTTCCATCCGCACCCGCTGACCGGCGCCGGCGCTGGTATCCTCCCCTGCGTGAAGCAGGGCGTCCCGTCCGGACGGTTTTCGAGCACCGATGTCGTGCTGTCGGTCCGCGCCGCGTTTCGTCCGGCGGCGGTCGTGTTCGTCGGCGGCTGGCTCTTCGCCTTCCGCGGCGGCCTCGCCGGATCCCTGACGCTGATCGCCGGCATGGCCGCCCTGGCGTGCCTCCTCGCGGCGCTTGCCGGGGGGCTCGTCGGGGCACGGCCGCCGCTGGCCGGCGTCTCGATCAGCGGCCTTTCCGCGGCCCTCGCCGCGATGCTGATGCTCGATGCCGGCCGGCACCTGCGGGAGGAGTCGCTCGGCCCGGCGGCCGCCGCCGAGCTGGCGCGCGCCATGCCGTGGATCGCCGCCCTGGCCATGCTCGCGGCGTTTGCGGGCGCCGCGGCCGGCCTCTGGTTTCGCCGTCGCTGGACCGTCTGGCGCTCGGGGGGATCGCCGCGCTGATCCGTGGCAGAATCCCGCGTTCCGGAAGCGCGCCCGAGACCCCTTTTTCTCTTCTTCCAGCAGACGAAGGTTCGATGCTCGATCTCGACAGGATCCTCGCCGACCTCAACGACTCCCAGCGCGAGGCCGTGACCCATGGTGACGGCCCGCTGCTGATCCTCGCCGGCGCCGGCTCCGGCAAGACCCGCGTGATCACCCACCGCATCGCGTGGCTGGTCGGCCAGCACGGCGTCGATCCCCGCGACCTCGTGGCGATGACGTTCACCAACAAGGCCGCCGGGGAAATGAAGGAGCGGGTCGAGGCGCTGCTCGGGATCGAACTCGCGGGAGCGTACGTCGGCACGTTCCACGCCTTCGGACTGCGGGTCCTGCGTGCCAATGCCGTCGCCGCCGGCTACCCGCCGACGTTCGTCGTCTACGACTCGGCCGACCAGCTCTCCCTCGTCCGCGCGGCGCTCAAGGATCGCGGGCTGACGCCCCAGGACCTGCCTCCGCGACAGGTGCTGAGCTGGATCTCGCGCAACAAGACCCGGCTCGTCGAGCCGGAGGACGCCGCCGCCGAGGCCCGGCGCCCGGACGAGCGCCTGCTGGCCGAACTGTACGCGGAGTACGAAGCGCGCCTGAGACGGGCCGGCGCCGTCGACTTCGACGACCTGCTCGTGCAGGTCGTGCGGCTGTTCCTGGCCCGGCCGGACGTGGCCGAGCGCTACCAGCGGCGGATTCACCACCTGCTGGTCGACGAGTACCAGGACACCAACCCGCTGCAGTACCGGCTGATCCGCATGCTCGCCGAGCGGCATCGCAACATCTGCGCCGTCGGCGACGAAGACCAGTCGATCTACGCCTTCCGCGGGGCCGATATCCGCAACATCCTCGACTTCACGCGCGACTACCCGGACGCGAAGCTCGTCAAGCTCGAGCGCAACTACCGCTCGACCGGGAACATCCTGGCCATCGCGAGCAGCGTGATCCGCCACAACAGCAAGCGGTACGATAAGACGCTGTGGACCGAGATCGAGGACGGCCCGCGTGCCCGTCTCTGCGAGACGCAGGCGGACCGCGACGAGGCCGACTTCGTCGTCGGGGAGATCCTGCGCCTGGCCCGCGAGGGCGCGATTCCGCTCGAGCAGTGCGCGATCCTCTACCGCACCAACGCCACCTCGCGCCTGTTCGAGGACCGCCTGATGGCACGCAACGTGCCGTACCGGGTCGTCGGTGCGCTCCGGTTCTACGAGCGGCGCGAGGTCAAGGACCTGCTGGCCTGGCTGCGGATGCTCGTGCATCCGGAATCGGACCAGGACTTCCTGCGCGCCGCGGCGACGCCCCCGCGCGGTCTGGGCCAGAAGACGCTGGACCGGATCGGCGAAGAGGCGGCGGCACGGGGCTGCTCACTGTTCGAGGCGGCCCGGACGCTGGCCGGTCGGCCCGAGGAACTTCCCGGTCGCGCCCTGCGGGCGGTCGATGCGTTCCTCGGCACGGTCCGCGACCTGACCGATCTCGCGGCGACGACGACGACCGCCGGCACGATCGAGGCCGTCACCGAGGCGATCGGCTACTTCGACTACCTCGAAAAGGCGTTTCCCGGCGATCACGAAGGCCGCGCCGAGAACATCGGCGCCCTGGCCGACGCGGCCCGCGAACACGACGAGGCCGGCGCTCCCGATGGGCTGGCCGGCTTTCTCGATCGCGTCAGCCTGCGCTCGGACACCGACGACGTGCAGGGCCGCCGCGGACCGTCGCTGATGACGATCCACTCCGCCAAGGGGCTCGAGTTCGACGCGGTGTTCATCGTCGGCATGAACGAGGACCTGTTCCCGCACCCGTGGTCGACCTCGGAAGACGACGGCCTCGAGGAAGAACGTCGGCTGTTCTACGTCGCGATCACCCGCGCGCGCCGCCTGCTCACGCTGACCTCGGCGCGCTTCCGCTCGCAGTTCGGCCAGGTGGTCCACGCCCGACCGTCGCGCTTTCTCGACGAGCTGCCCCCGGAACGGGTCGAGCGGATCGGCGGACCGCCCGACGTCGCTCCCGCCGCCGATCGCCCCGCGCGGCGCGCGACTCCGGCCGCGGGGATGGCGCGCCGGACCGGCCGTGTGGAGTACGAGCCGGTGGCAGGCGACGAGAGCGGCGCCTGGAGACCCGGCATGCACGTCGAGCATCCGACCTTCGGCCCGGGGATCGTGATGACGGTCGACGGACCCGCGGACAGCCCGCGGCTCAAGATCAGGTTCCGAAACGGCCGGCTGCGCAGGATCTCGGTCAACCACGCCCCGCTGCTGCGCGGCTGACCGCGCACGAGTCAGCGGTCCGGAAGAACCTCGATCGTCAGCCGGCCGGCTGCCGCGTCGACGAGGCGCCGGCGCAGGGCTTCGGCCCGGCTGCGCAGGACGCGCACCTCCAGCACCGGATCGCCGCCGAATCGCCGTTCGACGCCGCGCAACGCGTCGCCATGGCGTGCCAGTTCCGCCTCGAGCGCGCCGAGGACGTCCCAGGCGCAACGCAGCTCGAGCACGGCGACCCGGTCGACGCGGCGCCGCGGGGCCGTTTCCAGGGCGGCCCGGGCGGTCTCGCCGTAGGCGCGTGCCAGTCCGCCGGTGCCGAGCTTCGTTCCACCGAACCAGCGCGTGACGACCACGACGACGTCGAACAGCCGCCGGTGGCGGATCGCCGACAGGATCGGCGCACCCGCCGTCCCGGACGGCTCGCCGTCGTCGTCGCCGCGCTCGACCGGCGCCTCGGGCGGCGCGAGCCGGAACGCCCAGCAGTGGTGCGTCGCGTCGTGGTGCCGCCGCCGCACCGCGTTCCGCACGGCGAGCGCCTGCTGCTCGCCGGTGACCGGGGACGCCAGCGCCAGGAAGCGCGAACCACGCTCCCGGTGCTCGACCTCGGAGTCTCCTGCGAGGGTCTCGTAGCCGTCATCGAACGGTGAACTCATCCCTCGCCCGTCCCGACACGTCGCGCCACGCCGACGAACAGGCCGTCATCCGGATCGAACGGCGCGCCCTCGAAGTCGCCCCGGCGCTCGAGCAGCTCGATTCCGGCCTCGGCGAGCAGCCGTTCGAGCTGCTCGGGGTAGACGTAGCGCTGCGAGATCGTCTGCATCGCGTACTCGACCTTCTCGCCGCGCCGGATCGTGTAGTGGTACGTGGCGTCGATCCGCTGCCGGTCGGGATCCCAGCAGTCCGACTCGAAGACGTCGATCTGCGCGCCATCGGCTTCGAACGAGACGACGTGATGGCGCTCGGCCGCCGCCCCCTCGAGCGCCCGCAGGCGCGTGCGGTCCTCCGGCCCGATCCGGGCCGGACAGTACACGTCGAAGACGAAACGCCCGCCGGGCGCCAGGTGTTCGCGG
>JAJRXN010000258.1 GCA_024276295.1 Acidobacteriota bacterium | reverse complement strand
GTGACCCCCTGGATCTGCAGCTCGGCGACGACGCCTTCGCGCACCGGGGCCTCCGGGTCGACGCGGATCACGGCGATCACCCGCCGCGGGTCCTTCGGGTCGAGGGCCAGCCGCCGCACCTCGCCGACGGGGATCCCCTGGAACTGGACGGGAGATCCGACCGACAGGCCGACGACCTTCTCGTCGAACACCAGTTCGTAGAGGCGTCCCTGCTGGCGCTCGAACTTGCCGAGCCACAGGACCCCGGCGAAGGCCGCCGCGACGACGACGATCGTGAAGGCGCCGACGAGAACGTGACTGGCCCTGGTCTCCAACGCTCACTCTCCCTGCCGTCGCCCGCGCGTGGCCGCGCGGCCACGCGGGCCGTGGAAGTATTCTTTCACCCATGGGTGACCGCTGGCGATCACCTCGTCGACCGGCCCGCAGATCACGATCCTGCGTCCGGCGAGCACGGCGATCCGCGTACAGACCGTCAGCAGCGAGTCGAGGTCGTGGGTCACCATGACCACGGTCAGCCCGAGCATCGAGGCCAGGTCGGCGACGAGCCGGTCCAGCGCAGCGGCGCCGATCGGATCGAGCCCGGCCGTCGGTTCGTCGAGGAACAGGATCTCCGGGTCGAGTGCCAGCGCGCGGGCGAGGCCGGCCCGCTTGCGCATCCCGCCGGAGAGTTCCGCCGGACGCCTGTACGCCGCGTCGTCCGGCAGGCCCGCCATCCGGATCCTGAGCCGGGCCACCTCGTCGAGCAGCCGGTCGGGCAGGCGTGTGAAACGGCGCAGCGGAACCTTGACGTTCTCGAGCACGGAGAGCGTGCTGAACAGCGCGCCATCCTGGAACAGCACGCCCCGGCGGCGCTCGAGTGCCGTGCGCAGGGCGCCGGTCGCCCGCCGGACGTCCACGCCGAGGACCTCGACGCGGCCGGCCGCCGGGCGCACCAGGCCGAGCATCGCCCTGAGGAGCACGGACTTTCCGCTTCCCGACGCACCGACGATTCCGAGCACGTCGCCCCGTCCGACCACGAGGTCGACGCCGTCGTGGACCACCCGTCCGCCGAAACGGGTCACCAGACCGCGCACCACCACCGCCGCTTCCGGCTCGCAGCGGGGCGTGTCCGTCACAGTCCGATCTCCAGCAGCAGCACAGCGAAGAAGGCGTCGGCGAGGATCACGGCGAAGATCGCCTGCACGACGGCGCGGGTCGTCCGCCGGCCGACGGACTCCGCGTCTCCTTCGACTTGCAGGCCCTGGAAGCAGCCGATCAGGCCGATCAGCACGGCGAAGATCGGCGCCTTGAGCAGGCCCGTGGCGAAGTGTCTCAGCTCGGTCGCTTCCTGCAGGCGCGCCATGAACAGGCTCGGCGAGATGTCGAGCAGCAGGGCGGAGACGATCGCTCCGCCGAGCAGGCCGAGCGCGTCGGCGACGACCGTCAGCAGGGGAAGCGCGAGGACCAGCGCCGCGATGCGCGGGATCACCAGCCGTTCGAGCGGATCGAGCCCGAGCACCTCCATCGCGTCGATCTCCTCCCGACTCTTCATCGAACCGATCTCGGCGGCAAAGGCACTGGCCGAGCGACCGGCGACGAGGATCGCGGCCAGCAGCACGCCGAACTCGCGCAGGAACGCGAACGAGACGAGATTGACGGTGAAGATCTCCGCGCCGAAGCGCGCGAGCAGGTCCGCGCCGAGCACCGCGAGCACGCCGCCGATCATCAGCGAGAGCAGCCCGACGAGCGGCGTCGCGTCGACGCCGGCCCGCTCGAGGTGGGCGACGAACGGGACGATCGGCCAGTCCCGTGGCGAGCGGGCGAGCCGGGGCAGGGTCGTCAGCAGGCGGCCGAGAAACCCGAGCTGGCGGCCGCTCTCCGCCGCGGCCTCGATGACCGCCGCGCCGATCCTGGCCAGCAGCGCGGCGCCCGGAATGTCGCGTCGGCGCTCCGCCGCTGGAGGCGCCGATGGCTCGATACGGCCGCGGATCGCCTCGACCAGCGCCCGCTGGGCGTCCGTGCCGCCGCGGATCGCGATCTCCGCAGGACGCGCGTCGCGCACCGCCCGGGCGAGCATCAGGGCGCCCGCGGTGTCCAGCGCGACCAGCGACGAGAGGTCGAGCACGAGCACCGCCGGCGGGGCGCCGGCGGTCTGCGCGAGCGCCCGTTCGGCCTGCTCGAGGGTCTCGAGCGTCCAGCAGCCGGACGGCGCCCAGCGGATCCCGGAATGCTGCGCCGGCGTGATCGCCAGGTCGCATGCGGTCGGGCGCGGGGACCGGGGCGGGGCCGCTGGTTCGGAAGGGCTCATCGCAGGGCAGGGTACCCGCCCCGTGGCCCGGAGCGCGAGTCTGAAGGTCGTGGGCGCGGAAGAAAACGAAAGGGAGGCGTGACCGCCTCCCTCCGCGAGCGAGCACCCAGTGGCGCTGGCCGTCAGGCCACCCTGACGTCGATCTGCTTCGGCTTCGCCTCTTCGCGCTTCGGCAGCACGACCGTCAGGACGCCGCGATCCATCGTCGCCTCGACGTGGTCGGTGTCGATGATGTTCGGAAGCGTGAACGTCCGCGTGAACGCTCCGTAGGCCCGCTCGACGCGCGACCATTCACGGTCTTCCGACTTCTTCTCGAACTTCCGCTCACCCGAGATCGTCAGGCGATTGTCCTCGATCGCGACCTTGACGTCGTCCCGGTCGAGTCCCGGCAGGTCGACGCTCACCGTGATCCGGTCCTTGTCCTCGGCGATGTCGACCGGCGGGATCCAGGCGCTGGCGATCGGCTCCTCGCCTTCGGGACTCATGCGCCGCAGGGCGGTGTCGTCGAAGAGGCGATTCACCTCACGCTGGATGCGCTCGAGTTCCGAGAACGGATTCCAACGCACCAAGGTCATGACACCCTCCTTTCTGCAGCGAGGGTCGTGAACCGACTCTCCTCCGCCCGCGGCCGTGTTCTGCGTCCGGTTGCCACCGCGGGAATCCTCGCTGCGGCCATTTCCTGTGATCCCCTTGCGCACCTGTCAAGGCGCGCGGGAGACTCGACGGGGAGGAACACGCCGATGTCACGTCACCATCCGCTCATCCTGGCCGGCGACTCGACCGCGGGCGAGGGAACGTTCGCCGTGCACTCGCCGTGGGACGGCCGGGCGGTCGCCGAGATCGAACGCGCCGGCCCGGCCCTGCTGGCCCGGGCGGCCGAGCAGGCGGACGCCGCACGCGGGGAGATGGCCACGCTTCCGGCCGCGGAGCGGGCCGCGGTCCTGGCCCGGGCGGCCAGTCTGCTGCGCGAGCGGGCCGAAGAGGCCGCGCGGCTGCTCGTCGAGGAGGCGGGCAAGCCGATCACCCTCGCCCGCGGGGAGGTGGCCCGGGCCGTCGACACGCTCGAGGCCAGCGCCGCGGTGGCCCGGAGCCCCGAGATGGCGGCCCTCGACCTGTCGGGCTGGAGTTCCGGCGCCGGCAGCCTGGCGCTGGTGCGCCGCGTGCCGATCGGGCCGGTGCTGGCGATCACGCCGTTCAACTTCCCGCTCAACCTGGTGGCCCACAAGCTCGCCCCGGCCGTCGCGGCGGGGTGCCCGGTGGTGCTCAAGCCGGCCAGCCAGACGCCCTCGCCGGCGCTGCTGCTCGGAACGCTCCTGCTCGAGGCGGGGCTTCCGCCGCGGGCCCTGTCCGTCGTGCCGTGTCGCGGGGCGGACATCGAACCGCTGGTCGACGACCGGCGGTTCCGGCTCGTGACGTTCACCGGTTCGGCGGAGGTCGGCTGGAGCCTGCGTCGCCGGGCCTGGGACCGGCGCGTGGCCCTCGAACTCGGGGGCAATGCCGCCGTGATCGTCGAGCCGGATGGCGGCGATCCGGGAGTCATCGCGCGGCGGATCGCCACCGGCGCGTGGGGCTATGCGGGGCAGTCCTGCATCAGCGTCCAGCGCGTGCTGGTTCACCATGCGGTGTACGAGATCCTGCGTGAGGAACTGGTGGCGGCGGCGGAGCGGACTCCCGCCGGCGATCCGGCGCGCGAGGAGACCGTGGCCGGGCCGCTGATCGACGAGGGCAACGCCGAGCGGATCGTCTCGTGGATCGACAGGGCGCTCGGCGCCGGCGGCCGGCTGCTGGCCGGCGGAGAGCGTGAGGGGACGCTCGTCCGTCCCGCGCTGCTCGAGGACGTTCCCCGCGACCAGCCGCTGGTCTGCGACGAGGTCTTCGGTCCGGTCGCCGTGCTCGAGCGCTACGAGCGGTTCGAAGACGCGCTGGCGCTGGCCAACGACTCGCCCTGGGGCCTCCAGGCGGGGATCTTCACGCGGGACGTCGGCCGGATCCGGCAGGCCTGGGAGGCACTCGAGGTCGGTGGCGTGATCCAGAACGACGTGCCGACCTGGCGCAGCGACCCGATGCCCTACGGGGGCGTCAAGCAGTCCGGCGTCGGTCGCGAGGGACCGCTGTGGACGGTGCGCGAGATGACCGAGGAGCGCCTGCTGGTCCTGCGCCCCGATCCGGCGTGAGCGGTCGCGCGGGCCGTCAGAAGCGACGGGTCAGCCCCGCACCGAGCCGGTAGCGGGGCCCGCTCCCGTCGAGACGCTGCTGGCCGTAGATGTCGATCACGGTTCTCCTGCCGCCCGCGATCGTCACGCCGCCGGTCACGAACCACGCCGATCCGGTCCCGGATCCCTGATCGGATACTCCATGGAGTTCCGCGAACATGGAAGTCCGGCCGGCCAGCGTGCGCGCGACGGACAGCGCCGCGAAGAGCTGCGTGAACCGTTCTCCGCCGGTGACCGCGCGGGCCGCGCCGGCCCAGGCCCCGAGCGAGCTGCCCGGCCCGAGTTCCCACGCCAGCGCGAGGGCCGCGCGGGGCTGCCAGCCCGGCTCGCCGACCGCATCGCTTCCAGCGGGAAGCGTTGTCTCGACCACCACCGCCGACTCCGGTCGCGTGCGATAGCTGTAGTCGATCAGTTCGATCTTGAACCCGAGCAGCGGGTCGGAAACGCCCGAAACGCCGCCTGCCGGCGTGTCGATGTCGAGCCACGTGCCCGTGCCGACCCGGAGTTCGACCGACTCGTGGATGCCGATCCGCAGCAGGGCTTCGCCGAACGACCATGACTCGGTCGCCCCGTCGCGGGCGAAGCTGGCCCCGACCTCGAGCTGGACGTCACCGTGTTCGACCGTGACCGTGCCGCTCGAGAAGGTGGGGCGGTCGGGGACGACCGGGCCGTCGCCGCCGAGCGCGGGGGCGAACGACAGCGCGGCGAGGGCCAGGACGACCGGCGCCGTCCGACGCGCTAGAAGCGGTAGCCGAGCCCGAAGCGCCATTCCCAGGGGTCGATGTCGATCGCGAGCGAGGTCTCGGATTCGGTGAACTCCGCTTGGGTGAAGAGCCGGCGCCCGGAGAACGAGAACCGCCACGGTCCGTCGGGACGGGTCAGCAGGTCGAGTCCGATCAGCACGCCCCAGCCCATCCTGTCGTTGAGACCGATCCGGTTGCCGGTGGCGGGGACGTCGGGGTCGAGCTGGCGGACGACGAGCGAAGCGTCGTGCTCGAGATCGTCGTAGAGCACGTAGGCGAGCATGGCTCCGATGTAGAAGTCCCAGCGGTCGCTCGACCCCCCGTGGTAGACGAGCGCGAGTTCGATCGGCGTCATCGTCGTGCCGCCGGAGATCGTTCCGAGCGTCACCGTCTCGCTGGGACCCGAGACCAGGGTGTGCTTCGTCTCGGCCGCCAAGTCGAGCGTGATGCGGGAAACCGACAGCTCCAGTCCGGTCTTCGGGCCGATCCTGCGCTCCCAGGAGAGGAACGGGGCCGTCGCGTCGTCGAATGCCCAGAGGACCGTGACGTTCTCCGTGCTGGTGCCGCTCGTGCGGGGCGTCGAGCTGACGACGTTCACGTAGCTGCCGCCGAACCGCACGATGTTCTTGTCGTCCTCTCCGGCGGCCATCACGGGCGACAGCGCCCCAGCCACCAGGCCCGCGAGCAGGGCGGATGCGCAACGGAAGCGATCCATGGTCATCGAGGCATCTCCTTCGATCCGGTTTCCCCGGGCGGGACTCTCCGGAGCAGCGCGGAAGCATACCCGATCGCAGGCCGTGGCGGGCAACCTCCCGCTGCTCGGGCGGGCATGCGGGTCGTCTCGCGGGCTTCCGGCGGCCTCAGGACTCTTCGCAGGCCCTGTCGAGTTCGAGTTCGCGCAGATAGTCCCGCGCCAGCGAGGCCCGCTGGCCTCCGGGGGCCAGCTCGAGATAGCGCGCGAACGCCCGGCAGGCGCGTGCCAGCTCCCCGGCGCGGTGCGCCGCGACGCCGAGTTCCCACTGGATCTCCGGCTCGTCCGGGCGGCTCGCCGCCGCCTCCGCGAGCGCCTCGACGGCTTCCGTCAGCAGGGCCTCACGCCGCTCCGGAGACTCCGCCTGACGGGCCCGCTCGCTCCGCACCGCGGCGAATGCCCGCAGGGCGTCGGGATCACCCGGGTCGACATCGAGCAGTCGCTCGACCGCCGCCTCGTCACGGTCGATCTCGCCGGCCTCGACGAGCTGCGCGACGTAGCGCCGCAGCAGCGGCCTGATGCGTCGTGCGAAGCGCGTCGGATCGGCGGATCCGGAGCGGGACGAAGCCGGATGCGCGGCGAGGTACTCGCGGGCCGAGGCGACGCGCTGTTCGAGCGCGGGATGCGAGGAGAAGAAATACTGTTCGACCCGCGAGCCGGGATCGGGCGCGTCTTCGAGCAGGATCTCGTAGATTCGCGCACCGTCCTCGACGTCGTACCCGGCGGCGCGCAGCTTTTCGAAACCGCCCGCGTCCGCCTCGGCCTCGAGATCACGGCCGTAGCCGTTGATCGCGGCCAGAAACACCAGACCGAGCCCGAGACCGATCACGACGTCGGCCAGCACGCCGATCGTGGCCGCCTCGCCGTAGTGCCCCCGGTCGACGGCCCGCGCCTGCTCCCGCCCGAGCAGGATCGACAGGCCGATTGCGGCTGAAAGGAGGGCGATCTGGCGGTTCCGGGCCCGGCGCTGCAGGCGGAGCATGTGGCGGTTCTCGACGTGGGTCATCTCGTGGGCGAGCACCATCGCGAGCTGGTCTTCGGATTCGAGTCGCGCCAGCAGGCCGCTGTGGACGTAGAGCGAGCCGTGGGGAAACGCGAAGGCGTTCGCCGTCGGCTCGTCGATCACCTGTACCCGGATCCTCAGCGCCGGGTTCTCCCTCAGTCCGGGGCTTTCGATCCGCTCCGCGACGTCCCGCAGGTAGTCCCGGAGCAGTGGGTCCTCGTAGAGCGTCGTCTTCTCGAGCATCTGCCGTTCCTGGCGGCGTGCCTCGTCCCACAGCCGGCGCTCGTCGCGCGCCGGCTCGAAGTCGGGGCCGGCGGCCGAGATCGGCGGCAGGTTGGTCGTCGCGCAGGATCCGGCCAGCACGGCCGCAAGGCAGGCGGCGGAAAGCCGGCGGAGCGGAAGATCGGGCAAGGTCATCGTGCGTCTCCCGGGGCCGGGGCGGCCCGGCGCGTTCCCCGGGGCATTGTACGGTCGCCGGCGGCGGGTCGAGCAGCGGCCTGGCGGGGCCGGGCGGGCCTCCGTGCGGACGTCGATCGCGGCTGGCCCCGGCGACCCGTCCCCGGTACTGTTCCGTGTCGAACGGGTGTCCGCGGAACCCGTCGTGGAGGCGTCGTCCCTTGGATACGACGGCCAGCTCGTCGCCTCCCGTGTGCATCGCCTCGAGCAGCGCGTCGACGGCCGGTGCGGCGGCCGAGGAGCTGGCTGCGGGTCTCGGTAGCGGACCGTTCGCGCTGGTGCTGTTCTTCGCCTCGTCGCGCTATGTTCCCGAGGAACTGGCACGGGAGTTCGCCCGGCGCGTCGAGGCCCCGATGGCCGGCTGCACGACGGCTGGGGAGATCGGCCCTCGCGGGTACACGACCGGTGGCGTGGTCGCGGTCGGATTCGGCGGCGACCGTCTGCGGGCGCACGTCTTCGCGGTGGAGAACGTCCGGGAGATCGACCTCGCGGTGTTCGATCGCTGGCGGCGCGAGTTCGACGTCGTGCGGGAGGATTCCGGTTCGCCGCTCGAGAGCCACGGGCTGGGGATCGTACTCGCGGACGGTCTCTGCGGCTGCGAGGAGCACCTGATCGCCGCGCTCTACGACCGCTTCCGGCCGATGCATCTCGTTGGCGCGTCCGCGGGTGACGATGTCCAGTACCGGAGGACGATGGTCTTCTCCGGCGGGCGGGCCCTGAGCAGCGGGCTCGTCTTCGTGGCGATCGAGACCGGCGGCGTACCGTTCCGCACGTTCCGCCTGCAGGATCTGCAGCCGGTCAGCGAGCCGCTGGTGGTCACGAAGGCCCGGGTCGACCGGCGGCACATCGTCGAACTCGAGGGTCGGTCGGCGGCCGAGGTCTACGCGCGCCTGAGCGGCGTCGATCCGGGCGCCCTGGACGAGGAGCATTTCACCGCGCACTCGCTGATGGTCACGATCGCCGGGAGCCAGTACATCCGCAGCGTCCGGCGCGCCCTTCCCGACGGGAGCCTCGTACTCCACTCGGCGATCGACGAGGGCGTCGTCGTCCGGATCGGGCGCTCGGAGGACACCACGGCCTCGCTCCAGCGCTTCCTCGCCGATCTCGAGGCACGGGGGGAGCGCCCCGACCTCGCGCTCTGCTTCGACTGTCTGCACCGGCGATGGGAACTCGAGCGCCAGCAGCGGATCGAGCGGGTGGGAGAGCTGATCACGCGGCTTCCGGTGGCCGGCTTTACGACCTACGGCGAGATCGTCGACTCGCTGCACGTCAATCAGACGATGACAGGTGTTCTCTTCGGAGGCAGCGTGCGGGGGGAGACCCCGTGAGTTCCGCGCGGCATCCCGACGAGCGCCAGGAAGACCTGCGGCGCCGGCTGGAGGAGTGCGAGGCCGAGATCGTTCGGCTCAGGAAGGTCCGCGACGCGCTCGTCGCGCGGGCGCTGCGCACGTCGGAGCGGCCTCAGCACGGCTTCGGCGTGTTCGAGAGCAATGTCCTGCTCGCGGGCGAGGTGCGCCGGCGCACGGAAGCGCTCGAACAGGCGAACCGCCGGCTCAACGCTGCCAAGGAGGAGGCCGAGCGCGCGGCGCAGGTCCGCACCGTGTTCCTGCGCACGATGAGCCACGAGGTCCGCACGCCGCTCAACGGCATCATCGGAATGACGAGCCTGCTCCTCGACACGCCGCTGTCGACCGAGCAGCGGGAGTACGTCACCGCGATCAGGCAGTGCGGCCGCTCGCTCAATGAGCTGGTCAACCACGTGCTCGATCTCTCCCGCCTCGAGTCCGAGACGATCGTTCCGGAGAAGACCCCCTTCGATCCGCGGGAGATCCTCTCCGATCTGCGGGCCCTGCTGCGCGAGGCGATCGCCAGTCGCGGGCTCGAC
>JAJRXN010000257.1 GCA_024276295.1 Acidobacteriota bacterium | reverse complement strand
GACGCGCCAGGCGGGAGGCCGAGGAACAACCGATGACCAGCAGGCCGAAGACGACGAGGGCGATGATCGTGATTCCCTTGCTCATGGATGCGCCCTCCGAAAGGATTACGGATCATTAAAGCATGGTTTGCCAGATCGCACAAGTCGGCGGGTGATACTGGACCGGATCTCGAGTGACGGCGGTCCCCGGTTCCAAGAGGGAGCCTGGCAGGTCCCGCCGACCGACCGGAGACCGGAGGCAGAGGACGATGGCCGACCGTTGCCGACAGGTTCGCACGGGCCACCGCATCGGATGCGCCCTGGTTCTCGCCGCGGGCGCGCTCGCGGTCGGCTGTGGGCCGGCGAGTCAGGCGCGCCGGCTCGATCCCCCTGGCGGACAGGGGCGGTTCCGCCTCGTCGTGCTCGGTGTGGCCCAGGATGGCGGGCTGCCGCATCTCGGATGCACGCGGGAGGGTTGCGAGCGGGCGCGGCGCGAAGGACGTCGCGTCGATCCGGCGAGTCTCGGCATCGTTGATACCGCGACCGGCACGAGCCTGCTGATCGAGGCGACGCCCTTCATCGAGGCCCAGGTGGCGCGGCTGCACGAGATCGCCGGACGCGCGTCGCACCCGCGACGACCGGTCGACGGGCTCGTGCTGACGCACGCCCACATCGGGCACTACGCGGGGCTGATCCACTGCGGACGGGAGGTCGCCGCGACGGACCATCTTCCGACATGGGTCACGGAGCGGATGGCGGCCTTCCTGCGCGACAACGGTCCGTGGAATCAGCTCGTCGCGCTCGGCCAGATCGAACTGCGCACCATCCGCGGCGGCGAGCCGTTCGAGCCGATGCCCGGGCTGCGCATCACCCCGATCGTCGTCCCGCACCGGCAGGAGTACTCCGACACGATCGCGCTGCGCGTCGAAGGGAGCGAGCGGACGGTCCTGTTCGCCTCGGACGTCGATCGCTGGGAGGGCGACCTGCTCGAACGGCTGCTCGACGGCGTCGATGTCGCGTATCTCGACGGCACGTTCTACGACGGGCGGGAAGTGCCCGGGCGCGACCTCTCCGAGATTCCGCATCCGCCGATCGTGACCACGATGCAGCGGCTTGCGGGGCGGGCCCGGGACCGCCCGGGCTCGATCCGCTTCCTGCACTTCAACCACACCAACCCGCTGTTCCACGAGCCGGAGCTGCGCCGCGAGGTCGAGCGTCGCGGTTTCGGACTCGCGGTTCCGGGGGAAAGCCTGCTCTTCTGAGGTCCCGGCGTGTCGGGCCGGTGCGCGCTCAGCCGGCCTCGGTCTCGAGCCACTTCCGCGCAGCGGCGCGGACCTGGTCCATCGCGCGCTGGCCGAGGCCGAGGCTCGCGCGCGCGATCTCGAGCGTCGCGTCGTTCGTCTGGTCGATCAGTACGGGCTCGACCAGTCCGGCGTCTGCCCCGGAAGCGGCCGGCTGGCCGTGACGGGTCGGCGTGAACGACAGCCCCAGCTCCGCGGCGAGGCTCTCGGCCACGCAGACCGTGGCGGCCAGCGGGTGCTCGAAGCCCTCGATCCGGACCTGGTGGTGGGCTCCGACCGCGAGATGGATGTCCGGCGGAAGCCCCCACAGCTCGACCATCCGGGCGCCGGCCTTCGCGTGCGCCCCGTCGATCGCAGGCCAGAGCATCTCGAGGTCGGGCGGCGACTGGCCCCGCTCGACGTCGCCGAGCACGAGCAGGATTCCGGCGACACCGACGTCGTGGAGCAGTCCGCAGAGAAACGCCTGCTCTTCGGAGATCGGCGTGTGAAGCGCGACGATGCGCGAGAGGTGCGCGGTCGCGCGGCAGTGATGCCGGAGGCGATCCATGTACGGCCCGTAGGCCGGCGAGCGGAATACGCGCAGGTTCATCGCCGCCTGCATCACGACGTCCTGCAGCTTGCGCAGCCCGAGCAGCACGAGGGCCGCACGCATGCTGTCGACCGGACGCGAGCGACTGTAGAACGCGGATCGGGCGAGGGAGAGTACCTCGCCGGCCAGCATCGCGTCTCGTTCGAGCAGCTTCTCGATCTCCGAGAACTCGACGTCCGGATTCTGCGCCAGAGAGAGCAACTCCGTCGCGACAGCGGGAAGCCGTGGCGGCTGGTAGTTCGGCGACTCGAAGGTGCGGTTGAGGCGGTCCGTCAGCTCGCTCTCGCCGATCAGCCCGAGTTCGTCGAGGTCGATCGTGTGCTCGCCGACCCCGTAGTCCGGATCCTCGGGTTTCCGTCCGAGACGCGTGGTCACGGTTCACCCCCGCTGCCGACCTCCCCGCAGGCCGTTTCGGACGCGGCGCACCATTCTTGAGACCGGCCGAAGCGGTGCGATCAGGGGCAGCCGCCGATCACCTGGGGAAGACAGCTTGGGCTCGCCGTCCCGCGTTCCGTCCCGTCGCTCCGCCGGCCGTAGGAACCCTCGGCGCCGCTGACCGCCGCGACGACGAGGTAGAAGCGGTGCGAAGGCGACGGTGCGATCGTCGCCGTGGTCGCGCCGCCGGTCGAACAGAGGACCGGCTCCAGGCTCTCGGGGTCGCCGAGAACCCCCTCGTGGACTTCGTAGTCGACACCGTTGCCGCACACCGTGTCCCACGAGAGATCGAGGCGGATTCCGTCGGCGTTCTTCGAGACCCGCAGCGGTTCGCCCGGTACGTCCCGGCTGCCGCGGATCCGGCCTGCACCGCCGTTTCCCGGTCCGGGGCTGATCCCGGAGGCGTACACGTCGACGGAGTCCCCTGCCGCGCCGGACTCCGAACGGTTGTCGGTGAAGATCGCCACCAGTTCTCCGAGCACGATGTCCAGCCCGCCGTAGTCTCCGAACTCGAACACCTGCTCGATGTTGGGCGAGGTGGTCGACGTCACGCGTCGTGGGGCGGACCAGCTCTGCGCACCGTCCGTCGAGTAGCTGTAGTAGATGTCGACTCCGGTGCGGTCCGGCGTGTTCCGGGTGTCGTGGAAGACGACGTGCACCGTGCCGTCCCGGCCCACGGCGAGGGCCGGCTGCCAGCGGTCGACCTCGAGCGCGTCGTCCGTCGCGTGGGGCGTGGTGACCGACCACGACGCGCCGCCGTCGTGGGACGCCGCGACCCGGATCCTGGCGTGGTTGAGGCGCGGGTCGTCCGTGTCGGGCGCGGTCGTGTCGCACCAGGCGACGTAGACCCCGTCGGCGTACGGTCCGCTGCTCAGGTCGGCATCGATCGAGACGTAGAGCCGAATCTCGCGGGACTCCTGCGAGAGGAGCGGAAAGCCGTACGCGGCCTCGGTCGTCGCGATCACGGAGCTGGCTCCGAACGTGGCGCCGCCGTCGGTCGACTTCGCGATCCGGATCGTGCGGCTGTTGTACGCGGGCCAGGCGAGGTAGACGTTTCCCGCACGGTCGGTCGTGATGTCTCCGCCGATGCCGAGTTCCTCGGGCGCTGAGGAAAGGGCGGTTCCCGACCAGCCGCTGCCGAAATCGGCGGAACGGATCACGTGCAGCACGTTGGCCGAGTGGTACGTGATGTAGATCCGATCCCGCCAGGACGACAGAGACGAGCGGTCGACGTGCATCGTTTCGCGATCGGCGTCCTGAGCGGGGGCTCGGCGGGGCTGCCCCGGCGTGACCTCCTCGAGTCCGGTCCAGCTCACGCCTCCATCGCCGGAACGATAGAAATAGAGTTCGCAGCCGAACACCGAGCAGTTGCCGATCGTCGCCGCGTAGGCGAACCGGCCGTCGGAGGACCAGGCGAGCGCTGGGTCACAACATGTTCCGCCGAGCGGCAGTTCCGCCTTGTCCCAGCTCGCCCCGCCGTCGGCCGACCAGTACATCTGTTGCTTCGTGCCCATGCGCACCGTGGCGGCGACGATCCGCGTCGTGTCCGAGGGGTGGATCGCGACCGCCGACTCGGCTTCTCCTTCGGGCGAGCTGACGCGAACCTCCCCCGGAACGCCGTCGTTCCCGCCACCCGCCGCGTAGGCCGGGAAGCGCAGGTCCACGAAGAACCGGCCATCGCGCCACGAGACGCGCTCGTACAGCCGGCCGTCGACCAGGTCCCCCCCCTCGGTCTGCAGGAAGACGTTGAGCGCGTGCAACGGATACCGGGAGCCGGAGATGCGCGCCAGTGCGGGACGGGCCCGGCGCAGGGCGACGCGGAAGTACGCGGGCAGCGGCTCGCGGATCCGCGCCTCACCGGGAGGCAGCAGCCGGAGGTCCTGCCGCGTCAGCAGGTAGTTGCGGTCATCCCACGGTCCGAGCAGGGCGAGGGCCGCGTAGTCGACGTCCGGGTCGACGCCGCGGGTCTGGTGGACCGCGACGGAACGGTCGAGGTCGATCCAGACCGGAGGCCTGGACATCGAGGCGAGCAGGGGAAGGCCCGCGCCAAGAACCAGCAGTCGAGCTGTCGGGATCCGGAGCATGACCCGCCTCGGCGGCCCGCGCCCGCGTGCCGGGCGGAGCGTCCCCGGCCGCGCCGCCACGGCCGGGGACGTTCGGTCGGCAGGGGCTACGGGAGCTTGACGATTAACGCTTCCCAGTAGCCATCCGGGTTGCGTCCCGTGCCGACGATCACCTTCCCGTCGTTGGAGATGCCGCCCACGTTCCACAGGTCCCAGTTCGAGCAGCTCGACGCGGCGGCGCTGCGCTGGCCGGGGCACAGCACCTCCTCGAGCGTCGGATTGCGGGCACGCAGGTAGTCCTGCAGCATCGCCATCCCTTCGCTCGCGGTCCAGATCCAGGCCCACTGCTCGCCGAGATTGAACAGCGTGTCCTGGCCGACGACGACGCTTCCGTCGTCGCTGACGTCGCGGGCGAAGTGCTGGCCGTCGACGACGTCGCCGCGGAACCCCTTGGCGACGCCGAGATTGACGACGCCGGTCTCCTCGGTCCACATCCAGGGCTCGGAGAAGCTCGCGACGTTGCCCTTCTCGGAGAAGCCGCCTCCGACGACGACCGTCCCGTCGGAGTTGATGCCGGTCGCCTCACCGACGAAGAGCGGTGAGTCGGGGCCTTCGAACCAGCGAAGCCCCTGGTCGTCCCAGATCGCGCCGAGCCGGGATCCGACCTCGGTGTCGCTCCAGCCGGCGATCACCAGCCCATCGGCGGAGATCGTGTTCGCGCGGCTCGCGCGGCCGTCGACCAGGGCGCCGAGATCGACCATGCCGTCTTCCGCGGTCCAGCGGAAGCCGTGGGCGCTGCCGGCGCAGTTCTCGCCGATCCATGCCAAGCCGACCACCTGCTCTCCGTAGCGGTCGACGTCGTAGGCCGACGTGTAGCTCGTGCCGCACGGACTCGTGTTCGGCAGGCCGCCGAGCGGCATCCACTGGTCGCCGCCGAGACAGATCGCGGCTTCCTGGCGTACCCCGAGCGGCTCGTCGTCGAGCACGACGTTTCCGACGACCGTCGAGCCGTCGTCCGAAAGGGCGCGTACGCTCCAGCCCGACGGCGGACCGTCGATCGGCGTCAGGCCGCCGCCCTCGGTCCACAGGCCGTCTCGCAGGAGAACGACCTGCCCGTCCCCGGAGACGTCGACCGCGCAGTGGGTCGGGAAGAAAGCCGGCCCGCAGGTGACTCCGGTCGGGATGAACTCGGCCTGTCCGCCGGCGAGCGCCGGAATGACGGCCAGAAGCGCCAACGCGCCGAGAATCGACATGCTCTTGCTTGGATGTTTCATCTTGGACTCCTTGAATTCCATGATCCGTCAGGACGTTTCGCCGGTCTCCGCCGTCCTGGAGAAGAACCGGACCATCATCTGCAGGCGGCTGCGTTCCTCGAGCCGCCTGATCGCTTCGGAAAGCACGCCCGGTCCCGCGGCGCGTCGTTCCGAAACGGAACTGTTTCCGCGTGGCGCCGGCAGGCGCGGCGCGCGCGGCGGCTTTCGGTCACCGGAGTCGCGTGCCTTCCGCCCGAGCGAACGGGCTAGCCCGGGGAGCCGCTCGGCAAGCCGGGACTTGCCGACGAAACCGTCGGCACCGGCGGCCCATGATTCGAGCCGCAGCGCCTCGTCGTCGTGCAGGCTGATCACGACGACCCAAGGGGCATGGGAACGGCGCTTGAGCTTCCGGGTCGCCTCGAGACCGTCCATCACCGGCATGAAGGCGTCGATCAGCACGAGGTCGGGCTCCAGGCGTTCCGCCTCCGCCAGGGCTTCCTCACCGTTCCGTGCCGTCCCGGCCAGCACCAGCGCCGGCTCGTGCTCGACCAGCGCCTCCGCCGCGGCCAGGAACGCCTCGCTGTCGTCGACCAGCATGATCCGGATTGGCCTGTTTCGTGCCGGCATGGACCTGCTCCGTCCGCCGGGCCGTCTGTGCGCCCGGCCGACGGAGCAGTGGTACCCCGACAGACTCCCCCGGAATATCAGGGGGAGCCTGAGTTCGAGAGGAAGATTCCCCGGGTTCGCCCGGAGAGGGGATCGCGCCGCGGGCTAGGGCGTTTCCGCCCCGCAGGGATTGACCGCGACGACCCGGTAGTAGTACGAGCGCGCCGAGGTCCAGGCATCCCGGTCCTCGAACAGTGGTTCGACTGGCTCGCCGACCACCTGCGCGCCGCTCATGTCGGGGCTCTCGGCCCGCAGCACGCGGTAGAACGCCGCGCCGGTCGCGGCCGACCACTCGAGCCGCACGTGCGCGTGGTTGACGCCCGTGGCGCGCACGCTCGCGCCGGGAGAGCCGGCGGGCGGCCGGTCGATGGTCTCGGTTCCCGAGCGCCGCACGAGGTTGCCGTCCACCACGCCGCCGTTGTTGGGTCCGTCCGAGCAGGTCTCGTCGTTCTCCGCGCGCACGATGTAGTACACCTGCTGGTCGACCGGCGCGTTCGCATCGGTCCAGCTCGTTCCGTCCAGTCCGGAGGCGACGAGATTGGCCGGCGACGGCGTGAAGGCCGGGTCGGTGTCGCGGTAGACGGCATAGGTGCCGCCGCTTCCGGTGCCCCACGCCGAGGCTGCATCCCAGGTCAGCGTCAGTCCGCCGGGTCCACAGGCATCGGTGTCCTCGACCGAGCCGAGGCCGGCGACCGACGGAGCGCCGCCGCAGCCGCCGCAGGCGGCGAAGTCGGGCAGCGAGCCGTCCTTGAGAACCAGCTCGTCGACATTCCAGCCGCTGTACTGGGTACCGCCGTTGCTCTCCTGGCGGAACAGCACCTGGAGCATCGGGTGGCCGTCGGCGAACGCCGAGATGTCGTAGCGCTCGGTGATCCACGTGTCGTCGGTGATCGTGGCGCCGTTGCTGTCCCAGACCCGCGTCTTGTCACCCAGCCCGACGAGATCGATGCTGGCGCGATCGCCCGAAGCGACGTTGAGCTTGCGCCGGAACATCATCACCGTGTTCTGGCACGAGGAGCACGAGAACCGCGGCGACACCGCGGGATCGGAGACGTTCGGTTCGTAGTCGCCGGGATACGCGCCGGTTCCAGACAGGTCGTATCCGAGCGAGCCCGTGCCGCTGAACGCGCTGTCGGGGTCGGGGAACCCCCCCGAGCCGCCGCCGAGTCCCTGCGGGGAAGCGATCTCCCACTCGCCGGGAAGGGCCCAGCCGCCGTCCTGCTCGAAGTCGTCGGACCAGAACACGCCCGGGATCAGGTTGGCGTTGAAGCTGAACGGCTCGCCGCCGGCGTCGAGGGTCCTCGCGTTGCCGTACGCGTCG
>JAJRXN010000256.1 GCA_024276295.1 Acidobacteriota bacterium | reverse complement strand
GCGCGGACCGCCTGGTCCCAGCGCCGCCGCGGGCGCCTGGCCGGGAGGCCGAGCAGGCCCGCGAGGGTCTCGGGCATTCCCCCGTGCACGACGACCAGCCGGCGGCCTTCCCGTCCGGGCGTCTCGAGCCGGACTCCCCCCCGGATGTCCACGCCCGCCCCGGGCCGGTCGAACCGCCAGAAGGCGCTGATTTCCCAGCGTGCCAGCCCACCGTCCGGCAGGCGTACGTCAGCGGCAAGGACACCGCGTGCGTGCTGGACGATTCGCTCCAGTTCGGGAGACATTGGAGAATCCTTGCATACCCGTTGGAGGAGCCGGGGCGCGGGACCTATGTTTCTCGGCGAGTCCAGGGTGACGGAACGGTGAGCGTGTGAAGCCGGGCATTCTACTCGTTGATGTCTCGCCGCGGTCTCTCGAGGAGACCCGGTCGATGCTGGAGGCGGCCGGGTATCCGGTCCGGGTGGCGACGTCCCGCGAGGAGGTCGAGGAAGCACTCGGCACCGATCGGTACCAGGTGGCGATCATCGAACCGGTGATCCCGCCGCTCGACGGCTTCGAACTCTGCCGCTGTCTCAAGCGCGGCAGGGAGAACGCGCCCGTCGTGATCCTGGCATCCCGGATCTACCGCGGTCCACGGTTCAAGAACATGGCCCGGGCCGCGGGCTGCGACGCGTTCCTCGAACGGCCGCACCAGGAGCACCTGCTGCTCCCGGCCCTCGAGCGCCTCCTCCCCGAGGCACCCGGCGCCCATCCCGCCGCTGCCACCGGCGCCGCATCCGCTCCCGCCGAGGGACCCGCCGTCCCCGCGGCCGCAGCACCCGAATCGCACCCTCCGGCAGCCGCGGCGGCGGAGCCCGCCCCCACGCCCGCGGTTCCGGCGGGAGAGGCGCTCGATCTGAGCGAGCTGACCGGAGTGAACGACGCCGAGATCGAGGACGCGTTCGAGAGGATGATCGGCGGTGCGGTGGCCGAGGCGACACCGGAGCCCCCGGCCGGGGACAGCCTCCCGACCGCCCCGGCATCGGACGGCGGAGAGTTCCTCGCCGAACTCCGCGCCCTTCCACTCGATTTCACCGACGGCCTGCCCGAGCCCTCCGGGGACCCCGGCACGCCGGCCGCCGGCACCCAGGACGCGCTGTCCGGCACGCGCTTTCCGGACGACCATGCCGCGGCGCTCGAGAAGGACGACAGCGGCGTGCGCGCCCGCGTCCTCGAATCACCCAACCAGTTCACCGAGGGGCAGGCCGGGATTCTCGATGCCGCCGGCGAACTCGAGTCCGGGGCGGGGGCGCTCGAGTTCGACCCGTCGGTCGCCCGCCTGGCGGATACCGCTCCGACGGGCGTCGCGGGACGGGACGACCTCGACGACCTTCCGATCGACCTGGCCGCCGCGGATTCGAGCCTGAGCGGGACCCTGCCGCCCGCCGGCGAGAAGGCCGGGCAGCCCGCGGCGGACGGCGAGCCGGACCTTGACGCGCCCGAAGTACTCGACGAGCGCCTCGACGCGATCTTCCGCGGCAGGATCCCGGTCGAGGGAGAGAGCGAGGCCGGCGACTCCAGCGGTCCGGCCAGCGGCGGCGTCCCGTCCGGCGGCGTGCCGGAGAGCCTCCGCGGCATGGACGCGAGCACGGCCGACCTGCTCTCGAGCCTCGCCGCGCTCGAGGACAGCATCCCCGACCAGCTTGCCGACGACCCGGGGGCCGTGATCGTCGAATCCGGGGCGGTCGATCCGGGCGGGTCGATCCCGATCGCCCCCCCGCCTCCACCGGAAGACGAACTGACCCTCGAGGAGATCTTCTCCCGCGTCTCGGAGCCGGAATCGCTCGGCCTCACGCCGGAGACGACCGGCGGCGAGGAGGTCCGGAACCGGACCGCCGACTCGGCGCCGGCCAGCGCCGGTCCGGTCTCGGACCGGCTGGAGCGGATCGACGAGCCGGTCGAGGAGATGGCCGCCGAGGCGGTGGAGACCCCGGCCCTCGTCGAGGAGCGGGGCTGGCGGCGCTGGTTCACGTTCTCACTGCTCGCGGCCGCCTTGATCGGCCTCGGCGGTGCCACGGCGGTGCTCTGGTGGCGCCAGGCGGACGGCGCCGGTGCGGAGAGGCTTCTGGCGCAGGCCCCCGCCGCGGCGGACCGGGCGGTGGTCTCTTCCCCTTCCCCCGATCCATCCCCCGCCGGAGATTCCGTCGCGGACGCGGAAGCGCGGCAGCCCGACGAGCCTGCGGAGACCGGCCCGGGTGCCGCCGAGGTGGAACAGCTCGCCCGGACCCGGCGGCCGCTCGCCACGCTCGAGGACGTTCCGGAGGAGACCGCCGACGCCCCGGCGCCGGTCCCGGAGCCCGCGCCGGAGCCGACCCGGCAGGTCGCCGTCGTCGAGCCCCCCCGGCCGGATCCGGTCGAGGCGGCCGACCGGAGCGCTCCCCCCGCCGCCCCCCCCGTCGCCAGCGGCCCCGCAGTCTCCCCATCCCCGACCCTCGGCACGGCCGGAGTCGCCCGGGAGGTCCCGCTCGTCCCCCTCGGCGCCCT
>JAJRXN010000255.1 GCA_024276295.1 Acidobacteriota bacterium | reverse complement strand
CGCTGGGGCGTGCCGGACGACGAACCGGCGCTGTGCGCCGTCCGGCCGCGGCGCGAAGGCTACGGCCACCACTTCGAGCAGGGCCACCTGCTGATCGTCGGCGAACTCGACGGCCGGGTGACGAGCTTCAACTGGTTCGAGGTCGGCGAGTGGCACGAATCGCGGGCCAACGGCTACCGCTTCCGGCTCGGGCCGGACGCCGCTTGGGCGTTCGGCTTCGAGGTCGAGCCGGCGGCGCGGATGAGCGGGATCTTCCACAAGCACTGGATCGAGGCGCTGCGGCTGCTCGGCGAGCGCGGCTGCCGGGCGGTCTACGGGTCGATCCAGGCGGACAACCCGCGCTCGGTCAACTCGCACCGGCGGCTCGGCTTCGAGATGCTCTACCTGTACCGGGTCCTGCGCTGCGCCGGGCTGACGCGCCATACCGTGCGCGAGGGCGGTCCCGAGGGGCGGATCGTCGCCGCCGGCTTCGGCTGCTGGGAGGGCCGCGCCGCGCCGTGACTGACGGCTCCTACGAGCCGTAGACGTGGTAGTACCAGTTCTGTCCGTCGGAGGCGGAGCCCGGGTCGACGTACTCGCGGGCCCACAGCGCCTGCTCGAGCACCTGCGGGTTGGAAAAGGCGGGGTCGCTGTCCTTCTCGATGCGGTACGGAGGGCGTCCGCCGGCCCAGATGACGTGCGTGTCGGCGCCGCGCGTGAACACCCCGACCTGGAGCATGCGCTGGTCCTGGTGATACGCGGTGACGTCGGCCTCTTCCAGCGTCGCGGGCTTGCCGCCGTCGACCCCTCCGTTGGCGTTGAGCACGTCGCGGGTGTCGAGCAGGTAGGTGCGGAACCAGCCCGGGATGTCGGGGTCGTGCGCCGGATCGCCCGAGATCGGGTAGAGCACCTTGCGGGCCGACCAGGCGTCGATCGCCACCGGATCTAACCCGGCGACCAGCATGTCGCGCCGCGTCGTCGTGTCGGGCGGGAAGCCGCACAGACTGGCGTGGGCGACCCAGATGTGGTCGAGCAGATGCAGCACCGGCTGGCGCACGAGCGAGTAGAACTGCCCGATGATCTGGCCCGCCACGCTCGGATCTTGGTGCGGCAGCGGCTCGTTCCAGGTCGTGATCAGCCCGTAGATGTGCTTGCAGCAGCCGGTGACGTTGAGGTCCTTATGGTCCTTCATCGTCGGGATGTTGATCCACTTGAGCTTCTCGCTGTCGTGGGCGCTGCCGAGCCAGATCCCTTCCTTGAACTCGATCCGGTTGCCGCGCGGCGAGGTGAAGCACGGATAGGAGACGTCCTGGATCGTGCGGTAGCCGTCGGTGACGTGGTCGTCGTTGGCGATGAACGTCTTGCGGATCGGATCGAGTTCGTACGCCGTCACGCGTGGATCCTGGAATAGCTGGTCGACGAGCCACTGGAAGCTGTGGGACTCGTTCTCGGCGTTGGCGTGCACCTCGCGCGTCCCGCCGTCGCAGCCGCTGGTCGTGTCGTTGTTGAGCGATCCGCGGCCCTGGCCGTTCTCGACGATGCAGATCTCGCCGTCGAAGCCGTCCGGATGCTCGAGGATCCGCTGGATCACGCCGCGCACCACGTCGCTATTGGTCGTGCCGCGATACTTCCACTGGGCGTTGACCTTGACGCAGACGACGTCCTGGGCGCCGATCATGCCGTCCGGCGCGCCGAGCGGATGCGAGAGGTTCGTCCGGTAGAAGTGCCGGCCGGAGGAGGCCATCCGGAACAGCAGGCTCTCGACGCCCGGATGGGCGTTGGTCCACGAGAAGTCCGGTGGCGGGATGCGGTAGACCCGGAACAGCGGAGTCTGGTCCGTGCTGACCGCGGCGCGGCTCCACGACGGAAGGGAGAGTGCCGCCGTGCCGGCGGCAACCGTCTTGACGAATGTTCGCCGATCGGTTTTCATATTCGATCCCGTCCGTTCTGTTTCGGGGCCTCGCGGCAAGACCCTGTCGATGCGGCCGTTATACGACGAGAGCGGCCTCGCGGCACGGCTGTTTTCTGTCGGGAAACGGCTTGCCGCGCCGGGTCGCCGGTGCTTTCCTGACCGCGTCCTGGACCGCGTCACGATCGACCCGGGAGGTCCCATGCCGCTGCATCCTCTCGCCGGCAAGCCCGCTCCGCGCTCGCTGCTGGTCCACGTCCCGCGTCTCGTCAGCGCGTACTACACGCTGCGTCCCGACGTCTCGGAGCCGTCCCAGCGCGTGGCGTTCGGGACCTCCGGGCACCGTGGCTCCGCACTCCGGCGCAGCTTCAACGAGGACCACATCCTCGCCATCACGCAGGCGATCTGCGAGCGCCGCCGCCTCGACGGCGTCGACGGGCCGCTGTTTCTCGGCATGGACACCCACGCGCTGTCCGAGCCGGCCCGCACGACCGCGCTCGAGGTGCTCGCGGCCCACGAGGTCGACGTCTTCATCGACGACCGCGACGGCTACACGCCGACGCCGGTGATCTCCCACGCGATCCTGACCCACAACCGCGGCGGCGGTCGCGGAACCGCCGACGGGATCGTGATCACGCCGTCGCACAATCCGCCCGAGGACGGCGGGTTCAAGTACAACCCGCCCCACGGCGGTCCGGCCGACACCGACGTGACCGGCTGGATCGAGAACCGGGCCCACGCGCTGCTCGCGGCCGGCAACGACGCCGTCCGGCGCCTGCCGGCGGCGCGGGCGCTGGCGGCGCCGACGACGCGCCGGCGCGACTTCATCACGCCGTACGTCGAGGACCTGGCGCGGGTCGTCGATCTCGAGGCCGTGCGGGCCGCCGGTGTCCGGATCGGCGTCGATCCGATGGGCGGCTCGGGCGTCGCGTACTGGGAGCCGATCGCCGAGCGTTACGGCCTGGCGATCGAGGTCGTCAACCCGCGGGTCGACCCGACGTTCTCCTTCATGACGCTCGACCGGGACGGCCGGATCCGGATGGACTGCTCGTCGCCGTGGGCGATGGCGCGGCTGATCGAACTGCGCGAGCGGTTCGACATCGCCGTCGGCAACGATCCGGACTACGACCGGCACGGGATCGTCACGCCCGGCGGAGGCCTGCTCAATCCGAACCACTATCTCGCGGCGGCGATCGACTACCTGTTCCGCTACCGGCCGGACTGGCCGGCGCGGGCGGCGGTCGGCAAGACGCTGGTCAGCAGCAGCATGATCGACCGCGTGGCGGCCGATCTCGACCGGCCGCTGGCCGAGGTGCCGGTCGGCTTCAAGTGGTTCGTCGCCGGGCTGCTCGACGGCAGCTACGGCTTCGGCGGCGAGGAGAGCGCCGGGGCGTCGTTCCTGCGCCGCGACGGCTCGGTGTGGACCACCGACAAGGACGGCTTCATTCTCGCGCTGCTGGCGGCGGAGATCCTGGCCCGCACCGGCGAGGACCCCGGCCGGCGCTACGAACGGCTTACCGGACGGCACGGCACGCCGCTCTACGAGCGGATCGACGTCCCGGCGGACGCCGAGCAGCGGGCGCGGCTCAAGCGGATGACCGAGGACGACGTCCGGGCCACCGACCTGGCCGGCGAGCCGATCGTCGCCAAGCTCACGCGGGCCCCGGCCAACGGCGCACCGATCGGCGGGCTCAAGGTCGTCGCGAAGAGCGGCTGGTTCGCCGCGCGCCCGTCGGGGACCGAGGACGTCTACAAGGTCTACACCGAGAGCTTCCGCGACCGGGCGCACCTCGAGCGGATCCAGCAGGAGGCGCAGGCGATCGTCGCCGCGGTGATCGGCGCGGGATAGCTAGTCCGGGACGCAGGCCAGCGGCATCCGTCTCATGTGGGCCGTCGTCCGCGACTTGGTCGTCAGGTCGCGGTACGCACGGGCGACCTGCTCCTCGGTCAGGCCGAGCAGGGGCGCCACGTCGGCCGGCGGATGCTCGTGCTCCCAAGCGTAGATCAGCAGGTCCATCTTCTCCCACGGAAGCGAGAAGTAGAACTCCTCCTGCGTCTGGTCCGCGGAGTACGTGTCGGACGACGGCGGCCGGTCGATGATCGCCTGCGTCACGCCGAGGTGGCGCGCCAGGGCATAGATCTGCGACTTGTAGAGGTGCTGGAGCGGCTTGACGTCGACCGCGATGTCGCCGTGCTTGACGATGAACCCGACGATCCACTCGTTGCGGTTGCAGGTCCCGAGCACGGCCCAGTTCCGCGCCTCGGCGTGGTAGTACAGCATCGTCATCCGGGTGCGCTGCTTCATGTTGGTCGCCGCGACGATCTGCAGGAACTCGCGCACGCCGAGCCGCTCGGTCGCGACGCGGCCGTCGGCGTACTCGACGGTCAGCAGGAAGAAGTTCACCCGGTCCTGCTCGAGCACGCCGGGCGGCATGTGGATCTTGAACTTGTCGCGGTCCTCGTCGAAGTCGGCGAAGATCCGCCGGATCGCCTCGGTCTGCCGGCGGTAGCAGCCGAGCCCGGTCAGCGCCGGCGTGACGTCCTCGACCAGGTGCTCGACGCCCAGCGTGTCGCACCATTCCCGCGCCAGGTCGACCGATTCCGGGCTCGAGTGGCGGTCCGGCATCAGGATGCCGACCACGCGCCGGGGCCCCATGGCCTCGACGGCCAGGCCGAGGGCCACGGCGGAGTCGATCCCGCCGGAGACGCCGATCACCAGCCCCTGCCGCTTGAGGTCGCGTCGGGTCTGGCGGACGATCGTCTCCGCGAGGCGCCGCGTCTCG
>JAJRXN010000015.1 GCA_024276295.1 Acidobacteriota bacterium | reverse complement strand
TTGCCCCGCCGATTCCGCATGAAAACGTCTCAATCCAGAATCGGCGCCCCAAGGGGCGCCGCTACAGCCCCGCCGATTCCGCATGAAAACGTCTCAATCCAGAATCGGCGCCCCAAGGGGCGCCGCTACGGACCTGCGGTGAAGGCGCCGCGGCGCCGGAGCACCTCGTACGCCGCGAAGCCGAGCAGGCCGTTGACGAGGGCGGTGGCGATCCACGGCGCGATGCCAGCACCGGAGCCGGTTGGCACGTCGAGCAGCGCCGCGATCCCCAGGCCGATCGTCCACGCGGCCGGACTGGCGGCGGTGAGCATCAGCAGCGCCGGCACCGGCGCCAGCAGGTCGACGCGACGTGCGAGCAGCGCCAGCGGGTAGGCGATCAGCAGATGCGTGAGCGCCTGCTCGCCGATCCAGCGCGAAGACCAGCCGTCGGCCAGGAATCCGGTGACGAGCGCCACCGCGAACGCCGCGCCCGTCCGCCCGGTCAGCGCGGCGAGCACGGCGACGAGCAGCAGCGGATCGACGAGCCGGCCGAGCGTGGGCTGCAGTCCGCCGAGCACCTCGAGCACGAAAGCCGCGGCGATCAGGCCCGCGATCACCCGCCCCTTCACGGTCCGGCCTCGGCGGGCGACGCGTCCGGATCCGCGACGGCGACCGGCGGGATCAGCAGCACCGTCTCGAGGCTCGCCGGATCGAACGCCACCTCGACGTCGATCGACCACGTCAGCGGCGAGTCGCCGGTCACCCGGCGCACCGTGCCGACGAGCAGTCCGGGCGGGTAGATCCCGTCGAGCCCGGAGGTGACCAGCACGTCCCCGGTCAGCACCTGCTGGTCGCGCGGCACGTAGTCCAGCCGGGCCAGCCGGACCCGCGGCGTTCCCGAGCCGCGCAGGATCCCGGTAAAGCGCCCCTGCTGGTGGCGCACCGCGATCCCGCTGTCCGGATCGAGCAGCAGCAACACCTCCGAGCGCCGGTGGAACGCACGGACGACCCGGCCCGCGACCGCTCCGCGATCGAGCACGACCCAGTCGGGCCCGACGCCGTCGGCCCCGCCGCGATCGACGATCACGGCATGGCGGTACGGTCCGCGATCGGGCCGCGCGATCACCTGCGCCACGACGGCCCGTTCGAACTCCACGGTCTGCCGCAGCCCGAGCGCCGCGCGCAGCCGCCGGTTCTCGAGTTCGAGTTCGCGGACCCGCGCCAGCCGCGCCTCGGCCCGCGCCAGCTCCTGCACGAGCCTGTCCCGCTCGGCGCGCGCCCCGACCAGCGCGACGTACTGCTCGAACGCCCCGCCGATCCCCCGGACGACGCCGAGGACCGTACCGACCAAGGGCTCGACGACGACCCGCGTTCCCGCGGCGAGCGCGGTCGAGTCGTCCGGCCGACGCACCTGGGCCGCGATCAGCGCCAGCAGCGCGAGGGACGTTGCCGCAAACAGGAGACTCCGGCGTTGCTCGGTCAATCCACGCAAACCTTCCGCAGCAGATCGATGTCCGAGAGCAGGCGGCCGATGCCGAGCGCCACCGAGGCCAGCGGTTCCTCGGCGACCGCGACCGGAAGGCCGGTCTCCTCCCGGAGGCGCTTGTCGAGGTTCTTGAGCAGCGAACCGCCCCCGGCCAGGATGATCCCGCGATCACCGATGTCTGCTGCCAGCTCCGGCGGGACCTGCTCGAGCGCGATCCGCGTCGCGTCGATGATCACCTGCACGGTCTCGGCCAGCGCCTCGCGGATCTCCTCGTCGCTGATCGTGATCGTCTTCGGGATTCCGTCGACGAGATCGCGCCCGCGGATCTCCATGCTCTGCTCCTCGTCGAGCGGGAACGCCGAGCCGATCTTGATCTTGATCTCCTCGGCGGTCCGCTCGCCGATCAGCAGATTGTGCTTGCGCTTGATGTACTGGATGATCGCCTCGTCGCACTCGTTGCCGGCGACGCGCACCGACCGGCTGTAGACGATGCCGGCCATCGAGATCACGGCGATGTCGGTCGTCCCGCCACCGATGTCGATGATCATGTTGCCCGTCGGCTCGGTGATCGGAAGGCCGGCGCCGATCGCCGCCATCATCGCCTGCTCGACGAGGAACACCTCCGACGCCTTGGCCCGCGCCACGGAGTCGCGGACGGCGCGCTTTTCGACCTGCGTGATCTCCGACGGCACGCCGATCACGATCCGTGGACGCACGCCCATCCGCCGGTTGTGCGCGCGGTGGATGAAGTACTCGAGCATGCGCTCGGTGTGCTCGAAGTCGGCGATCACGCCGTCCTTCATCGGACGGATCGCGAGGATGTTGCCCGGCGTGCGCCCGAGCATCTCCTTCGCCTCGTGCCCGACGGCCTCGACCTTCCCCGTCTTCTGGTTGACGGCGACGATCGACGGCTCGTTGACGACGATCCCCTTGCCGAGCGCGAAGACGATCGTGTTCGCGGTGCCGAGATCGATACCGAGATCGTTCGAGAACAGCGAGAGCAACGAACGGGACCAGAATGCCACCAGCGTCCTCCGTCCCCTCGCCCCGACATCCGAACTCTTCCGGCGCCCCGGGTCGGGGTGGCGGCGTCCCTCGGATCCCGTCTCGGTTCCTCCCGAAGAGCCGGGGCAGGCCCCGGGAAGTCCTCACCGGCGAAGACTCCCGAGAATAAGGCAAGGAATGCTAAACAATGAACCTCTGCGGAACAACATAGGGCACGGGCCCCCGGCGGGGTCAAGCCGTCGTGGGCTCGGTCTCGGCCTCTGCCGGGGCCAGATGGACGCCGTTCTTGCCGGCGTTCTTGACCGCGTACATCGCCGCATCGGCGGCGGCCAGCAGCGCTTCCGGCGTCCGGCCGTTTTCGGGCCAGGCGGCGACCCCGATGCTGACCGAAAGCGACACGTCGAGCCCGAGATCCCCGAGGAACCGATGGGCGCCGAGCTTGGCCCGGATCCGCTCGGCGACCTCGGCCGCCCCCTGCTGGTCGGTCTCGGGCAGCACGACCGTGAACTCGTCCCCTCCCCAGCGGGCGACGACGTCGATGTCCCGGACGTTGCGGCGCAGCAGCGAGCCGACCTCGACCAGGGTCCGCGAGCCGGCCATGTGCCCGTGCAGGTCGTTGACCTGCTTGAACCCGTCGAGGTCGAGGAACAGCAGCGCGACGGGGTGGCCGTAGCGGTTGGCGCGCTTGGTCTCCCGCCGCAGGTAGGACTCCATGAAGCGGGCGTTGTAGAGCTGCGTCAGGTCGTCGGTGACCGTCTGCTCTTCGAGCCTGCGGAACAGCAGCGCGTTGTCGAGGGCGATCGCCGCCGGCTCCATCAGTGTCTTGACCACCATCCCCGGGTCGGTCGTCCCGGCCCCCGGGGCGAGATCGGCGAACTCCACGACCCCGATCACGCGTCCGCGCGAGACCAGCGGCCCGCCGATCAGCGTCTGCGGCGCGGGACCGGGCCACTCCAGCAGACGGTCGACCCGCTCGTCGCCGGCCGGATCGTCGAGCGTGGCGACCTGGCGCGCCCGGGCGATCCAGCCCGCCAGTCCACGGCCGATCGGCAGCGAGTCGGCCGGGCGGGGGCTGCCGGGAGGATCGCGCCAGGCGTCGAGCGCCAGACAGCCCGCCGTCTCGGTCAGCCGGTAGAGCCGCCAGCGCCGCGCCCCGAGCAGCTCCGAGGCGCGCTCCATGATGAAACGCGAGACCATCGTCGGGTCGAGCAGCGTGCCGGCGGCGCGGACCGTCTCGAGCAGCAGCTCGAACTGCGCCTCGAGAGCCGCGCGCCGCGTGCGCTGGCGACGTCCGCCGGCTTCGGCCCGGCGGGCGCGGCGGTGCAGCGCGGCGAGAAGATCCAGGCTGCCGGCGTCGAGCGGCGGCTCCAGCGCGCCGTCGACGAGCCCGGAGGCGGCCGCGCAAGGCGGCAGGCCGACGGAAAGCCACAGGGCGGCGCGACGTTTCCGCAGCGACGCAAGACGTGCGAGCGCCCGGCCGGTCGGCCGCTCCAGATCGACGAGCACCACCGGTGCGGTGGGCACCACGTCGACCGGCCCGTCGGGGCCGACGGTCACGCCGGCTATGCCGGCCGCGCCGGACGGGGCGAGCCTGCGCACGCGCCGGCTGGGGGCCGCCGCGTCGGTCAGCAGCACGGCCCGCAGCGAGCGGCCTGCGCGATCAGAACGTCTGGACCCAGACATCTCGGACCTGGCGGGTCTCGTTCCCGGCCGCATCCTGGGCGACGAACGTGATCCGGTTGCGACCGTCCTGATGCAGCTTGATCACCCAGGTGAACGAACCGTCGTCGTCGACGTCGACGCTCTCGCCGTCGATCCACAACAGCACGCCGGGCTCGGCGTTGCCGGAGACGATCGCGTTCGTGCCGACGACGAGCACCTCGGTGACCTCGAGGCGCGGAGGCTCCTGGTCGCCGGGATCGCGTAACGCCGCCCCGATCACCCGGAACTTGCGCGCCTCCGACCACCGGCCGCGGTGTCCGGTGCGATCGACAGCCGCCACGCGCCAATAGTAGATCCCCGGATCGAGCGACGGGAGCTGCACCGACGTCCGGCCGAGCCGCTCGTGCTCGATCAGCGGACGGGTGAACAGCGGCCGGCTCGCCACCTGGACATGGTAGGCGTCGGCGTCCTCGACCGGGAGCCACGACAGCTCGACCAGCGTCTCGCGCGGTGCCTGGAACGCGCGCTGGTCGGGAGGCGCATTCAGCCGCGGCGCCTCGAGCAGCGACGAGGTGTCGACGATCGCCCCGCCCTGGAGGGTCACGCGCGTGCTTTCGCGAACCGGCACCTCGCGGTCGTCGGTCCGCAGCGTCACGCTCCCGCTGACCGCCACGACCTCGGAGATCCCGCGCTCGCGGTCGTGGCTGACGCGAAACTCGGCGTCCTGGTTCGCACGGACGAGGGCCGTTTCGGTCGAGACCTCGTGCATCATCTCGACGCCCTCGCGGGCGCTCGTCCTGGCCTGGACCTCGCCGAACGCCAGCCGTTCGTGGACCGTCTGGCGCCGGCGCGAGGCGTCGCGCCACAGCTCGCGGATCTCGAGCAGGCTGCCGGGCGAGAGCGTGACCTGCGTGTCGTCGAAGTACCGCAGTCTCGCCTCCGCGCCCGGACCGCTGCGGATCTGGTCGCCCGGCTGGAGCACGAGCCCCTCCGAGGCGTCCTCCCAGAGGAACCGGCCGGCCCGCTTGATCCGCACGTCGCCGTCGACGCGGACGATCTGCACGCCGACGACGTCGCGCCCCCTGGCCCGGAGCGCGACCTCCTCGGCCATCCTCCGCGCATCCTCGGCCTCGCGCCGGGCATCGACGAACCGGGTCCGCGCGAAATGGTCGCGCGCGGTCGCCAGATGGTCGCGGGCGAGGGCGACCCGGGGCTCGCGGGGCGCCAGGGCCCGCGCCTCGAGCAGCGTGCGCTCGGCGACTTCGATCGCCTGGATCGCCATGTCCTCCGCACTCGGAGCCCGTCCGGACCACCAGTACCAGCCGCCGGCCGCCGCGAGCACCACGGCGGCGATCGCGAGCCCGATGACCGTGCTGTAGCGCACGTACACCCACTCGACGGCGACGCGCGGCGCTCTGCTGGTGGTCATTCCATGTTCGTCCGCCGGCGGCGAGCCGGTTCCCGGTCCGGTAGTGAAGACCCCGCGGGATCTCCGGGTTCTCTCTCCTCTGTTCGGTCCTCGACGAAGGGAACTTGAGCCCTGGCCCCGGAAGGGGCAAACCGCTCGATTATCGCGGCTTGCCGCCTCCGGAGGCGCGCGGTAGGCTCCCCTGTTCGCCGCCCCGGGACCAGCGTCCCGCCGCGGCTTCCGGAGTTCGATCGTGCTCAACGTCTTTCGCGAGAACCTGCGTCATCTCAAGTGGATCCTGTGGATCGTGGCCGGCACGTTCGTCGTGTTCTTCGGCACGGCCTGGTACACGGTCACGCCGAACCAGGGTGGCGGCGCGTGGGTCGCGATGGTGAACGGACAGGAAGTCTCGAACCGGCTGTGGGAAGACCGCGCCCGGCGGATGGACAACCAGTACCGCCAGGCCTACGGCAACCGCTGGGGCCAGATTCGCGACCAGGTCGACGTCCCGCGGCGGGCCGCCGAGGAGCTGGTCAACCGGGAACTGATCGTCCAGGACGCCCGGCGTCTCGGCCTGCGCGTCACCGACGCCGAGCTGGCGGACTACATCCGCTCCCTGCCGGCCTTCCAGCGCGACGGGCGGTTCATCGGAAGCCAGCAGTACAGCGAGGCGATCCGGCGCGGGCTGTTCGGGTCGCTGCGGGACCCGGACGAGTTCGCCGACGCGCTGCGGGGGGACCTGTTGCAGGACAAGTGGTTCCAGCTCCTCGCGACGAGCGTGGTGATCACTCCCGAGGAAGTCGAGGCCGAGTTCCGGCCGCGGCACGAGCGGGTGACCTTCGAGTACATCGCCTTACCGCTCGACGAGCTGGCAAAGGAGATCGAGCCGTCCGACGCGGAACTCGCGGCATGGTACGACGCCCACCGCGACCGCTATGCGGTCGGCGAGGCCCGGCGGGCGCTCTACGTGCTGATCGACGACGCGGTGGTTTCCGGCCGGATCGAGATCGGCGACGACGAGATCGCCCGATACTACGAGGAGAACCGCAGCCTGTTCACGCGGCCCGAAGAGCGCCGCGTACGCCAGGTCCTGATCCGGGTCACCCCCGACGCGCCGGCGGCCGAAATCGAGGCAGCCCGTGAGCGGGCGCGCGCGGTCGCGGAGCGCATCCGCGCCGGCGAGGACTTCGCCGAAGTGGCGCGCGAGACCTCGGACGACGAGATCAGCGCCGCCAGCGGCGGCGACATGGGGTTCTTCCCGCGGGGCCGGATGGTCCCGCAGTTCGACGAGAAGGTGTTCTCGCTCGAGCCGGGCGTCGTCTAGGATCCGTTCCGCACGGACTACGGCTTCCACGTCGTGCGCGTCGAGGAGATTCGCGAACCCGGCGCGCAGCCGCTCGACGAGGTCCGCGAGCAGATCCGCGCCCAGCTCCGCTTCCAGCGTCTGCGCGACGAGAGCCGCGCGCTGGCCGACGAACTGCTGACCCTGACCCGCGAGACGGGTGACCTGCGCCAGGCCGCCGCCCAGATGGAACTCGAGATCCGCGACACCGGATTCATCAGCCGTTCGGACACGATTCCCGGGCTCGGACCGGTCCCCGAGCTGATCGCCCGGATCTTCGACACCGGCGTCGGCGAGGTCGGCGGTCCGGTCTCCCTTCCGCGGGGCGAGGTGCTGTTCGCCGTCGAGGAAACCGCCGACGACTTCCTGCCGCCGCTCGCCAGCCGCCGCGAGCAGGTGCTCGCCGACTTCCGTCGCGATCGCGCCCGCGAACTGGCGCTCGAGCGGATGCGGCGGGCGCTGGACGCGACCGGCAACGACCTGCAGGCGGCGGCCCGCCGGCTCGGCATCGAACTCGAGAAGACCGAGCCGGCCTTCCTGCACGGCCAGAGCCTGCCGGGCATCGGCCCCGAGCCGAAGGTCGAGGACGCCGCGTTCTCGGCCGAGGTCGGTACGACGACGGGACCCGTCGCGGGCAACCGCGCGGTCGTGGCGCTGCGGGTTCTCGAGCGTGAGGAGGCCGACCTCTCGACGCTCGAGGCCGAACGCGACCAGATCGTCGCCGCACTCCGCCAGCCGCGGGCCAGGCGACTCGCCGAAGTGCGCCTGACGAGCCTGCGCGAGCAGGCCGACATCCGGCTCAACCCGATGTACTTCCCGGTCCAGAGCTGACCGCGGAGGGACGCCTCGTTTCGCATTCGCCGGCCCGCGTCGCGCCTGACGAAATCGTGCTCCCGCCGACGAAATCGGTGATGGACGCGCTCCCTTCTCTCCGTCACATTCGAGGACAGGGGGGAGGCTCCCGGAGCCGATGCGATGGCCGATCATCCGAGCTTCCGCACGATCGAGCGCGCGCGCCAGGCGTACCGACTCGGGGGTCACCAGGAAGCGCTCGCGCTGGCGGAAGCCGCCTACCGCATGATCCAGGAGATCCCCGGCGCGCCGCTGCAGGCCGCCCTCGTGACCTCGTGGTACGGCTTCCTGCTCGGCACCGTCGGCGGCCGGCCGCGCGAGGGCCTGCTGCTGTGCCGACAGGCGGCCCAGCAGGCGTTCTGGGAACCGCGCGTCTACGAGCACGTCGCGCGGCTCGAGCTGCTCGCCGGCAGCCGCAGCGCCGCGATCGAGGCGATCCAACGCGGGTTGCAGCTCGCCGAACGGGATCGCGAGCTGCGCTCGCTCCGCGACAGCCTGGGGCATCGACGTCCGCCCCCGCTCGGATTCCTCGGCCGCAGCCATCCGCTCAACGTCTGGCTCGGACGGGTGCGTCACCGGCTGACCGGTCCGGTGGGCATCCAGCAGCGCCCGCGCCCCTGACGGCGGACATGCCACGCACGTCTCACGTGCGCTTGTAGCGCGGCCCGTCACCCCCTTCGGGAGGAACCCAGCGGATCTGTCCGTACGGGTCGGCGATGTCGCACACCTTGCAGTGGACACAGTTCGAGAAGTTGAGGTGCAGCCGTGGCGGGCGATCCTCGGCAGTGACGATCTCGTAGACCCCCGCCGGACAGAAATGCTCGCACGGGTTGCCGTACTCCTCGGTGCACCGGTCGCGACAGAGGCCGGAATCGAGCACGACGAGATGGGGCGGCTGGTTCTCCTCGTGGGCGGTGCCCGAGTAGTAGACGTCGGCATCCTTGTCGAGGAAGTACGAGCCGTCCGGATCGGGAACCGGCAGCCGGCGCCCCCGGTACTCGTCGATCCTGCGGGTCAGCAGGTGGTCCTCGACGGCCGGATACCGCTCGTGCAGGCCCCGTCCGCCCGTCAGGAGCTGCAGGCCGGTGTGCAGCATGCCGCGCATCCGTCCGCGCTGGAACGCCTGGCGGAAGTTGCGCACGCGGTAGAGTTCCTGGCCGACGGGACCGTCCTTGACGCGCCGCTCGTAGGCCAGCAGCGACGTGCGCGACGTGTCGTCGCGGGCCAGGGCGTCGAGCACGACCTCGGCCGCCTCGATTCCGCATTCGATCGCCAGGTGGATCCCCTTGAGCCGCATCGCGTTGACCGCTCCGGCGGCATCGCCGAGGATCAGCGCGCCGTCGACCGCCAGGCGCGGCATCGACCAGTAGCCCCCCTCGGGTATCGCCTTCGCGCCGTAGCTGACGAGTTCCCCCCCCTCGAGGTAGGCCCTCACGAACGGGTGGGCCTTGAACGCCTGCAGGGCGCCATGCACGTCGAGGCGCGGATCGGGCGAGTCGAGACCGACGACGAGGCCGATCGAGACCATCTGGCCGCCCATCTCGTAGATCCATCCGCCGCCGAACGTGTCGTCGGCGAGCGGCCAGCCGAGCGTGTGGTAGACGTGGCCTCCGCGGATCCGTCCTTCGGGAACGCGCCAGACCTCCTTGGCGCCGACCGCGTAGACCATCGGATTGCGTCCCTCGTCGAGGGCATCGGCGCTGATCAGCGCGCCCGAGAGGTTGCCGCGCACGCCGTCGGCCAGCAGCGTCACCCGGGCGAGCACGTCGTAGCCCGGCTCGTGGTTCGCCTTCGGCCTGCCATCGCGGTCGACGCCGCGGTCGCCGGTGCGCACGCCGACGACGCGCGCCCCGTCGCGGAGCAGGCCGGTGGCCGCGAAGCCTGGGAAGATGTCGATCTCGAGCGCCTCGGCCTTCTCGCCGAGCCAGCGGACGAGCTTCTGCAGCGAGACGATCTGGCAGCCGTGGTGACTGGCGATCTTCGGCACCCACGGCACGCGCAGCGCGCGGGTCGCGGTCAGGTGCAGCATCGCCTCGCGGACGACGTCCCCCTCGAGCGGTGGCGCCTCGTCGCGCCAGCCGGGCAGCAGCCGATCCAGACCCCGGGGATCCATCACAGCCCCTGACAGGGCGTGGTCACCCAGCTCGGCCCCTTTCTCGAGCAGGGCGATCGACGGCGCGGCGGTGCCGCGTTCGCGGGCCCGCTGCACGAGGCGGATCGCCGCCGCGAGGCCGGCGGGCCCGCCGCCGACGATGCAGACGTCGACCTCGAGCTGCTCGCGCTCCGTCGCGTTCATCCCTAGGCTCCACTCCCGGGTCGCACCCGAAGGCGCGCCCCTGCCGACGGGGGGGGCGCATAGCTTAGCCGGGATCCGGTCGCTGAGCCGCGAGTTGCGCTGCGGGGCACGGGCGGCGAGAATCCCGCCGACGCGCCCCTCCCGGGCGCGACGGGTGTGTTTCCGATGGGGCATCGATCGACACCGGGGCGGTGGTTTCCGCTCGCTGCGGCCGCGCTGCTGCTGGCGGCGGCCGGATGCGACGAGGTCCGGGACCTGTATCCCGAAGAGCAGCGGCTGTTCCTGTCGGTCAGCCGGACGGGCGTCTGCCCCGACCTCGAGGATCCGAGCCTCAACCAGGTCGAGCTGATCGCGACGGTGTTCGGTGACGACGGCCAGGTCCAGCCCGGGATCCCGGTCACGATCTCCTCCGACAGCCCGGCGACGGGGCCGGTGGTCTTCGAGGGCGAGACGAACGAGAACGGGCAGTTCCGCCCGACGATCGAGGTCACGCGGCCGCCGGACGAGTACGTCTTCACCGCCTCGATCGAAAACGGCCAGACCTCCGAGGCGACGGTGAGGGTCGCCACGCCGCCGGTGGTCCAGGTGGTGGCGACTTCGGCGCAGGTCGCAGTCGGCGAACAGGTCGAGATCCGGATCATCATGGCGGGGGCGTGCGACATCAACGGTATGGACATCGAGATCGACTTCGGTCTCGACGCGTCCGACCCCGCGGGACCACGGCTCGACGTGCTCGATTTCGTCCCGGATTCGGGGCAGGAGACCGGGATCTTCAACTTCGATTTCGACGGGACCAACAACGTGACGACGCTGACCTTCGGTCCCGAAAGCGGTGAGCGGGTGCGGGCGACCTACGAGCGGATCGACGGCGACGACGGCGTCACGGCGGACGGGACGTACTTCACGTTCATGCTCGAGGGCAAGGCTCCGGGCAGGGTCCTGCTCTCGTTCAGCCGTGCCGACGTGTGGGCCTCGGAGCTGATCGGCGGCCGAGCGATGACTTGGGACCTGCTGGCCTTCGATCCCGTGCGTGCGCTGGCCGCCTCGATCGAGGTCGTCCCCGCGAGCTGACCACGGTGCGCGGCCAACGACAGGCGACGCGCGGCGCGGAGGAAGAGACCGGGGACCGCGGCTGGCGCCCCCCGGCGTCGCGCCGTGCGATCTTCACGCATCCGCTTCCGGACCAGCGGGACTCGCCGCTCAACCGCCTGTTCTGCAGAGTTCTCGTGCTGCTCGGCCGGAAGCGGGTGCTGGGGATCCGCGGCATCGAGCACATCGCGTCCGGCAACGACCCCTTCGTGCTGGCCCTCAACCACAGCCAGAAGGGAGAGGCGATCTTCCTGCCGGCGATCCTCGTCTTCCAGCGCGGCGGCCGGCTGATCCACTTCCTGAGCGACTGGAACTTCCGCCTCGTCCCGGTGCTCTCGACGATCCTCAGGCGCGCCGGCACGATCACCCTGGTCCAGAAGCCCGCCCGGCCGCGGTTCCTCAACGTGTTCCGGCGCTTCTACGCCCAGGAACGGACGGGGCTCGGACTGGCGGTCGACATGCTGCGGGAGGGGCGCTCGGTGGGCGTGTTTCCCGAGGGGACGATCAACCCCGACCCCGCACGGCTGCTGCCGGGACACCGCGGGGCGGCGAGGATCTCGCTGAGTTCCGGGGCGCCGGTCGTTCCGGCGGGAATCCGTTTTCCCGGGGTGCCGGCCGGGCGTCCGATCCCCCCCTGGGAGCCGTTCGAGGTCGAGATCGGGCCGCCGATGGTCCCGCCGACGACGAAAAGACCCGGGCGCGCCTCGCCGGACGAGGTGCATGCGTGGCATGATCGGATCATGCGGCAGATCGCCCGTCTGTCCGGCAAGCAGTGGAATCCCGCGGCAGGAAGGGGTGCACGATGAGCCTGAGGGACCGGGTCTCCGTCGTCCGCGTCGAGAGTTCCGAGCAGCGCGATCGCGCGCTCGAGGTGATCCGCGCGACGTACCGTGACGAGAAGCGCTGGGTCGGTGACGAGGGCGGACAGCTCGCGCTCGACGATCTGCAGCGCGAGGACGTCTCGTGGTTCTGCGCATTCGTCGACGGTGAACCGGTCGGCGTGCTGCGCGTGCTCTACGATCCACCGCTCGAGCTGTACGCCAAGTACGAGTTCGAGCTGCTCGACCGCGGCCTCGACGTCGAGGCGTTCGTGCGCAGCCATCGCATCGCGGAGATCGGACGCTTCGCGGTGATCCCCGAGTACCGCAAGTACATCGTCATCGCCGCCGCACTGATGCGCGCCGCGAGCACCGAGACGGTCGCCCGCGGATACACGCACTACATCACCGACGTGTTCGAGGACGACCCGCACAGCCCGTACGAGTTCCACACGCGGGTGATGGGCTTCGAGCCGGTCGCCACGCACGAGGTCGGCGAGCTGAACTGCCGCAGCCGGCGGATCACGCTGGTGCTCGACCTCAAGGCGTCCTACCAGCGGCTGCGGGCCAAGGGCACCTGGTTCTACCGGTTCCTGACCGAAGGCTGGGACGAAGGGCTCCACCGGCGGCTCGTCTGACCGGCGTCCGCCTTGCCCACTGACCGGAATCCGTCGTGAATCACGGACACCCCGGCCTGCCGCGATGCGGCGGGCCGTTTTCACATCTCATGTTTCCCGGTGCGTTGACACGGGGGGGGG
>JAJRXN010000254.1 GCA_024276295.1 Acidobacteriota bacterium | reverse complement strand
TCATCGCAGGATCTCCCACAGCGGAGGGCTTCTCCGCCTGGTCCGCCAAGAGCTTGCGACGATGTTGCGTTTCCTGCCTTGATACCGGACAAGGGCGCGCTCTGCCGGACCTGGCGGCCATCGGCTGCACCGATCGCCGGAGGGGTTGCCGTTGCCGACCGGGGGCAGCTCGCCCTGCGGGCTCGCGGTTCCCCTGCCGCAGGGACGACCGACCGGCAAAGCCGGGCGGTCGCCCGGCAGGCATCTCCGGCGTTTCGTCAAGAGGTTTCGTGAATGATCCAGGTCGACGATCGGCGCACCACGGGCACCGCCACGTCAGAACGCGGCCCCGAACACGTTCCGCACGACGTGCAGCACGACGAGCGCCACGATGCCGGCCACGATCGGCGTGGCCACCCAGCCGACGGCGATCTCGCCCAACACGCGGAATCGCAGGTCGCGCCCTCCGCGTACGAGTCCGATGCCGATCACGGCGCCGATCACCGCCTGCGTGCTGGAGATCGGCACGAGCGGAATGCGGAACAGTCCGAACGCGGCGAGCATCTCGGAGAGCGTCCGGGACGAGAAGACGAACATCACGAGGCCCGACGAGGCGACGACCACCATCGCGGCCTCCGGCGAGAGCCTCAGGAGCTGCCGGCCGACGGTCTCCATCACCGGGCGCGAGCCGGTCGCCACGCCGATCGCGATCGCCACCGCGCCGAGCAGGAAGAGCTGGCGCGTGCCGTCGAGCAGGACCACGCCGCCGAGCGTCAGCGGCGCCATCGGGACCGCGGAGACGAACACGCCCATCACGTTGGCGACGTTGTTCGCCCCGAGCGAGTACGCCCCGAGCGCGCCCGCCACGTGCAGCCCGGCACGGAGCCGCGCATCGAGCCGGAACAGATGGAGCCGGGTCCGGCGGATCGCGAGCTTGAGCAGCAGATAGAGCACGGCGGAGGCGAGCGCCGCGAGGACCGGGCTTGCGACCCAGCTCCCGACGATCCGGCTCAGCTCCGCCAGATCGGTCGGCCGGCCCGCGAAGACGTTCCACGCGACGATCGCGCCGACGATCGCCTGCGAGGTCGAGACCGGAAGCCCGAGGCGGGACATCCACAGCACGGCGACTCCCGCGGCCAGCGCCACGGAGAACGCCACCGGCAGGCTGTCGATCCCGCCGAGGCGGTCGAGCGTCGCCGCGGCACCGCCGCCCTGGAGCACGGCCCCGAGCATGACGAAGACGCCGCAGGCCAGCGCCGCGGTGCGGAAACGGATCATCCGCGCGCCGACCGCCGCGCCGTACACGTTGGCCGCGTCGTTGGCCCCGAGCGACCAGCCGAGCAGCAGGCCGCTCGACAGGTAGACCGCCGTCGCCAGACCGCCATCCAACGTCAGACGCTCCGCTTGATGGCGTAGATCACCAGCGCGTCGGCGGCGTCCTCCGCCAGGTCGGAGATCTCCTCGATCGCATCGGCGAGCTGGCAGAGCTGCAGCTTGCGGGCCAGGTCGAGCGGACCGCCGAACAGCTCGCGCCGCACGCGCTCGCCGACGGCGTCGGCCTCGCGCTCGTAGAAGCGGACCTTGTGCACGTCGTCGTGCACCGCCTCGACGTGCGAGAAGAACGCGCGCGTCGCGCGGACCGTGCGGTCGAGCGCCTCGGCCGAGGCTCCCGCGAGCGCCTGCAGCCCCCCGGCGAGGCCGTCCGGCACCTCGGGCCGCTGGATGTCGAGCATCTTGAGCGCGCTCTTGACCTGGCCGATCACGCCGTCGAGCCGCTCGAGCAGCACCAGCACGTCGCCCCGCTGCTCCGGAATCAGCGACTCCGCGTAGAGGCGGTTCTCGATTCCGTGGCGCAGTTCGTCGGCGCGCGACTCGAGCCTGCGGATCTCCTCGAGCCGGCGCGCGAAGTCATTCTCGTTGCCGGCGATGTACTCCTCGATCCCGGCCCGGAGCACGAGGCCCGACTCGCTGGCGGCGTCGAGGAAGCGGTCGAGCTGGTCTTCCAGCTCGTGCGTGCGATGGAAGAGCTTCATCGGCGGCTCCTTGTTCGATGCGCAGATTCTATGAGAACGTGCCGCGACGGGCGTCGCCGCGCGGGACGCCGCCGGGAGGACGAACGTTGGGTGATCTTCCACCGCTGTCGAGAGCGCCGCTGTCCCGCGACCTGTTCGACTTCGAGCCCGACGGCGGCCAGGCCCCGCTGTGGGTGATGCACTGCGCCGAGGGCCCGGTCCCGCGGCCGGTCGCCGAGGCGGTGCGCGCCTTCCTCGACCGCGAGACGCGGCCGTGGACCCTGCGCTGGGAGGAGGACTTCCTCGGCATCCCGCGCGCGGTGCGCCGCGCCGCCGCCTCGGTCCTCGGCGCGCGCGCCGGGGACATCAGCCTCGTTCCGACCACCAGCGCCGGCCTCGCGACGATCGCCCAGGGGATGCCGCTCGGCCGCGGCGACGAGATCCTGCTGCCGCTCGGCGAGTTCCCGGCCAACGCCTGGCCGTGGCGGGCACTCGCCGCGCGCGGCGTGGTCGTCCGCGAGGTGCCGCTCTGGGACGGCCACGCCGCCGGCCGCGCCGCCTGGCGCAGCGCCCCTCCCCCCGCCGACGTCGATCCGGAAGCGCGGCTCGCCGAGGCGATCGGCCCGCGGACGCGGCTCGTCGCCGCGAGCTGGGTCCGATTCCAGGACGGCCTGCGGTTCGACCTCCGCGCGCTGGCCGCCGCCTGCCGCGGGCGCGGCGTCCCGCTGGTGGTCGACGGCATCCAGGGGGCCGGCACGCTGGGCGTCGACCTCGACCGCTCCGGCGTCGCGGCCTTCGCCACCGGCGGCCACAAGGGGCTGCTCGCACCGCAGGGACTCGGGCTGCTCTGGACGGAGGGCGCGTTCCGCCGGGAGCTGGCCCCGCCGGGAGGCTGGCTGTCCGTCGAGGACGCGACCGACTTCGCGCGCCCGTCGACCGACTTCGACCGGCGCTTCGTCGCCGGCGGCGAGGCACTCGAACTCGGCGTGCCGAACCTGCTCGGCGGCGTCGCCCTGGCGCGCGCGCTCGAACTGCTCGCCGGCGCAGGGATCGCGCGCATCGAGGCCCACGTGCTCGCGCTCGTCGATGCGCTGCTCGACCGGCTGGCGCACGGCCCGTGGTCCGGCGAGGCGGCGCGGCTCCACGCGCTGCGTGGTCGCGGGCGCCTCGGGCCGATCGTGGCGCTGCACCACGGCGACCGCGGGCCCGACGGCCTGGCACGGCGGCTCGAAGAGGCCCGCGGGCGGGGCATCTTCGCCTCGGTCCGGGAGGGCTACCTGCGGATCGCGTTCCACGGCTGGCACGTGGCGGCCGACGTCGAACGGCTGGCCGACTGGCTCGCCGGCTGAACCGGCCGTTCGTCGTCTCCGTCGGACCGGTAGCCCGGCTCGTTCCGACATTGGCTGAAACCCGCGTCCGCCGGCGGTCGTTCCCCCGTGTGAAACGCCGTCGCGGACGTCCCCCGCGGGAATCCGGACGGCCGCGGAGGAACGAGCCATGAAGACGACGAGACGAACGACGATCCTGCTGGCCCTCGTGCTGCTCGCATTGCCGCTGGCCGCGTTCGCGGCAAGCCCTTCCGACGCCGGCACCCGCTGGCTGCACGTCCGGGTCGTCGACCGTTCGGACGACGGAGAGAGCGTGCGGGTCAACCTGCCGCTCGACCTGATCGCCTCGATCCTGCCGGAGATCGACATCGAGCCGCACATCAAGGACGGCCGCGTGACGCTCGCTCCCGAACAGGGCGTCCAGCTCGGCGACCTGCGGGCGGTCTGGGCGCAGCTCCGTCAGGCGGCCGACGGCGAGTACGTCCGCGTCGAGGCCGGCGACGGCAACGTCGTGGTGCGCAAGGCCGGCACGCTGCTCGAGATCGACGTCCAGGACGGCCCCGAAGGCGCCGAGAAGGTCCGCGTACGCGCACCGCTGGCAGTGCTCGATGCGCTGTTCTCCGCTCCGGAAGGCGAGATCGATCTCGCCGCGGCGATCACGGCGCTCGCGGAGGCGGGCATCGAGGACCTCGTCCAGGTCGAGGACGGAGAGTCGAGCGTGCGGATCTGGATCGACGACCGGCCCGAGGCGCCCTGACCGGGCGCGAGGAGAACGCCGATGCCCCGCCCCCGGGTCACCCTCGCCGCCGTACTCGTGGCGACCCTCCTGCTGACGGCCGGCGGCGTGGTCGTGCTCGCGGCCGCGGAGGTCTGGCGTGCCGGCACGTTCGTTCTTTCAGTGCGGGACGAGGGGCCGAACGGCGCGCGCGTCGCCGTCGTCGTGCCCGGCATCGTCGCCACGCTCGCCGCCGTCGCGATCCCTTTCATGCTGCCCGACGAGGCGGCCGCACGGATCCGGCCGGCGGCTCCCGCGATGCGCGCGCTCGCCTCGGAGCTGGCCGGGCTTCCCGACGCGGTCTACGTCGCGGTCGAGGCACCGGGCGAACGCGTGCTGATCGCGTCGCGCGGGGGCGTGCTCGTCATCGAGGTCGACGACGGGCCGGACCACGTGCGGCTGGCGATCCCGCTCCACGCCGCGCGGCGCGTGCTCCGGAGCGTCGCGTTCGCAGCTCAGCGCACCAGGTAGAACCAGCTCGCCCCGTCGCCGAGCACCGGATCGTCGTGCGCCCGGACGTCCTGCTCGTCGAGCAGCGTCTCGGGGGCGGTCATCCCGGTCCCGACGGCGGCTGGCTCGACCGACGCGACCAGCACGGCCAGCCCGCCTTCGATGCGCAGCATCGACCTGCCGGCCTCGGGAAGACTGCACAGGCAATGCGACACCGACCAACGCACCGGGACGCAGAAACACGGCCATCCGCTGGAACAGCCTTGGCAGCATGAAAAGCGTTCTCCACCTTTCTGCAGGGCCATGTGAGCGTTTCGGCTGGAGCGCTGTTGCGGCTGGCCCGGCTTGAGGGGCCCCCACGGGCCGATGTATCCTTTGAGCTTCCCATCCCGTACCCGCTGGCGCGTGGCGCAGCCGGGAGGCGCACCGATGATCCGGACGCGCTCCTCCTTTTTCTCTTGCCATCTCCTGATACTTCTGTCTCTGTTGCTGGTGGCTCTGGCCCCTGCGACTGAAGCGAAAAACAGCCAGAGGCCGACTCCGGCGCGGGTTCTGCTCACCCTCGATCTGCCGGCGGAGCTGGCCTGGTTCACGATGACCGACACTGGGAGCCTGGTCGCATACGCCGGAAACACGCTCCAGATCGTCGATCTGCTCGCTTCTCCGGGATCTCCCACGGTCCTCGAAATCGCCGGCCTCGACCAACGGGCCTCGGTGGTACCGATCCCCGCGACGGGCCTGCTCCTCGTCCCCGACGCGCCGGGCACGGATCCCGGCAGTGCGCGCCGATCTCTGGCCATCGACACTCTGGCAGGAAAGGTGCTCTGGACCGGCCCCAGCCTGGGAACACTGCGGCAGCTGGAGTTTTTCGCCGACCAGGGCCTCGCGGTCCTCCAGACCTGGAAGGACGGCTGGACGGCGGTGGCCGTGGATCTGGCGAGCGTAAGGGTGCTCTGGCAGAAGGAAAAGGCAAGGCTGATCTGGTCCACGGGCGGGAGCCTGGGGCTGTTCACCGATGCGGTACTCACAGTCGACCCGCGTTCCGGCAAGGTGCTCGGGAGGGCTCCTCTCGAGTTGGGCAAGAAGGAGCATCTCTATTCTTTCCTGGTTGGAGATGGTGTTCTCCTGGTGCGCAAGGGGAGGAAGTTCCGCGGCCTCGGCTACCCGGTTGACATGGGGCCCGCCACGCCGGGCCAGCCCGCGGCGTTCTCCCTGAAAGAACTCTGGCGCTTCCGCGCGGCCGCACCGATGCTCGAGGGGTGCTTCAAGAACGGCTTCTGCCGCCTGATCCGTCCCGGTCCCGGTCGTCTGCTCGTGCGCTCGGGTCACTACGAGCTGCTGGACGTACGGACAGGAAAGGTCCTCTGGGATCGCAAACGCGGCATGCTGCGCACCACCGACATCGCTTACTCTCCGGAGGGGCGGCTCGCCGCAGTGGCGGCGCCGAAGGGCCTGGAGGTGATCGATCTCGTGAAAGGACGCGTGATCCACGAGATCCCCTATCCGGAGAATCTGTCGGGACTCAAGATGTCCAAGCAGGCCCACTTCATCGACGACGAGATCGCGATGACGGTCTTCCCCGACAAGAAGGGTGAACCGCGGGGCCTGACGGCGTTTTCCTGCGAGAGGGGGAAGGCGCTCTGGGCGGTCGAACTCCCTCGAGCGGCCCGCTACAACCTGACGTCCAAGGAGCAATCCCGCCTGTTCGGGCGGATTGCCTTCTCCCTGATCGCCACCGCCGTCAGCGCTTCCAACGCGATGAGTTACGGTGGTTCGAGCTACGCCCTGGTCTTCGTTCCAGATATCGATGTTCGGCAGCTTCCCGGGCGAGTCGATGCCCGCTCGCGAGCTGGCGACGGCAGCTCCCTTCTCGAGCGGGCCTTCCCCCGCGCGCTGGAGCGCTACGCCCGCCTCGCTCCCCGACTCTTGCAGCGCCGCCAGTCGGCGCGCTACTACGTCACCGGCCCCAAAGGCGAGTACGAGATCCTCCGCATCGATCTGCGGACCGGCGATCTGAGCACGGCAGCCCGCTACGCCGCCTCCCCGGTGCATGCGATCTACACCGACTCCGGCTTCGAGCGTGCGATCTCCCTCGAAAACGACAAGCGGCGCCTGAAGCTGCTGTCCGTGGAGGCTGCGCCTCAGTCGCCGTAATCGCGGGCCGCGAAGGCTCGTAGCGTTTCCGAAACTGCCGAATCGGGTTTGTTCACGAACTCGTCGACCACGCGCAGTTCCACCGGCGCAGGGGGATCCGTTTCCTCCCGCGGGAAACGTTCCCGGTGTGGCGCTTCGAGCCGCCGGATCAGTGTCCGGGCTCCACGGTCCACGACGACGAGAATCACCTAGTGCTCATCTCCTCCAGGTAGCGCTCCTCGCAGCGGATCAGCCGCTGTCCGAGCAGCGCTGCCGCACGTTCGGCAAGTACACGGGGCCGGTCGGCGGCCGGGTTCCGGGTTTCCGGGCCACCGGCACGAGCGGCGCCCGCCTGCAGCGTGACGATTTGCTCGAGCCGCTCCAGGAAGGCTTGCCGGCCCCTGCGAAGGGAAATGCTCTCGGATCTCCAATGCGGTCGAGAACCCCGTCGGCCAGGCTGCGCTCGACGGCCGGCGTCCCCAACATCCGCTGTTCGATGGTGTTCTCGGAGACCGCATCGAGCACCGTCACGTTGCGCATCTGGTGCTTGCGCCAGATGCGGGTGGTCCGCTGCCCGAACCGAGCTTGGCCGGGTTCCAGGACAGGTCACACATCAACGCTTGATTCCACGGGCCCCGCCGTCTCTGCGACCGCTCCCCGCATTGCTCCCACTTCTGGCCTTGAGCAATGCTCGAACGGCGTACTCGCTGAACTTGATCCTGCCGTGGCAGCATCCCCAGCAGGGACAGGTCGCAGATGCAAAGTGCCTTGCCGGTCGCCTTGTCCGGGATGCCGGGGCGGGACCGGTCGTGGCCAATGTGACGCAGCGTGCTCCGGAGCGTCGCGTTCGCAGCTCAGCGCACCAGGTAGAACCAGCTCGCCCCGTCGCCGAGCACCGGATCGTCGTGCGCCCGGACGTCCTGCTCGTCGAGCAGCGTCACGGGGGCGGTCATTCGCGGATCGTCGGACCGGAGCAGAGTGAAGGGTGCCAGACCGCCGGTCCACTCGAGATGCACGGTTCCCGCCACGTCGTCGCGCGTGACCGTCAGCGTGATCGCGGGCGTGGCCGGAGCCGTCGCCAGTCTGATCGTGGCGGTCTCGTACGGCTCGAGGGTCAGTTCGACCTCGCCCCCGACGACCGGCAGCGGTTCGCCCGGGCCGTCCTCGTCGCGCTCGACCCGCTCGGCGCCATCGATGCGCAGCACGTCGGAGACCAGCCGCGCGGTGACGGTCTCGCCGGCCAGTTCGCGCACGCGGGCGATCGTCCCGGTTCCGACGTCGGCCGGCTTGACCGACGCCACCAGCACGGCCAGTCCGCCTTCGGCACGCAGCATCGACGCGCCCGCATCGGGGAGATTCCCCGGCCGGCGCGCGAGCACGCGCACCGGTGCCGGGACGAGCGCCTCGTAACCGAAGCGCAGAGCCCGCGCCGGATCGAAGCCGGGCGCGACCGGCCGCACGTGATGCACGAAGCGGTTCGTCGGCGGCATGCCGGGCTCGATCTCGAACGGCCCGACCGACTTGTCCTCGAAGCGGTACTCGTCCTGCTTGTCGACCAGCCGGGAGAAGACCGTCGCGTCCGCGCGGGCCACGCCGGCCGAGGCGAGCCCCTTCATCGCCTGGAAGTGGTGCGCGACGGCGTTGTCGAGCGCCAGCTCGACGCCGGCCAGATCGTCCCAGAACGCGAGCACGTGCTCGGTGTTGTACCAGTCGAAGCGCGTGGCGCGCTCGAAGTCGTCGGTCAGCGGATCGACGAACCGCGTCGCCGACTCGGCCCGGATCTGGAAGTCGTGGATGTCGAACGGCAGCGCCACCGAGTAGGCGCGGCTGTTCTGTGATTCGGGGACGTACTGCATCAGCGAGCGGTCGAGGACGTTCTCGATCTCGAGCCGGTCTCCGCCGCGGGCCAGCCGGTAGATCGTCTCGACCTGCGGCGAGCCCTGGCGCGTGACGCGCAGCTCGGCGATCACCGGACCGTCGGTGACGATCTCCGTCGCCGCCGAATCCGGAGGCTCGGCCGTCGGCGCCGCGCCGGCGCTGACCTCGCTGTGCCAGGCGCCGACCAGCTCGTTGAAGGCCCACGCGGCGCCGGCATCGACGAGTTCCCGGCCACGCTGCTTGTCGTACAGGCTGGTCACCGCTCCCGTCGCCGGATCGATCTCGACGCGCAGCGCGTCGTTCTCGAGCGAGCCGGCCGTCACCGAGAGCAGCCCCTGCGGGTCCGCCTGCGGCGGTTCGTGCCGCAGGTCGAACACCGCGTAGCCCCAGGCCGGCAGCCGCGGCGCCACGAAGACGATCTCGCGCGGGCCGTCGAACCGCTGGTAGAGCAGTTCGGCGCCGTCCCGCCGATCGACGAGCCGCAGCGACTGCTGGTACAGCGCGTCGGGAAGGGCGACGCGCACGCGCACGTCGCGCTCGAGCCCGGCCGGGTTGACGACGACGAGGGCGTCGCCGGCCGCGGACAGGTCGGCGACCAGCCGGTCGACGGCCCGATCGAGCAGGTCGAGCGCCATCGCGTGGGCATCCTGGGCGTAGCCGAGGTGGATCCGGTTGTTGCGGTCCATCTCCTCCGGCGTGAAGTACTCCGGCCAGCCGCCGGCTCCGGTGTGCTCGTCCGATTCGAGCATCTTGCGGTACAGCGACGAACGCGCCTCGCGCTCGAGGCTGCCGCCGTCGAGCGCGGCGGCGAGCCCGACGAGCCCCTCGCCGGCGCGCGCCCGGCGATGGGCGTCGCGCATCATCCGCTGGGTGTGGGGCGTGTTGGCGCCGCTCGCCGACCACGCCGGCCCGAAGTCGCCGGAAAACGACGGGAAGGCGTCCGGGCCCCGGGTCGCCAGCATGTGGTCGAGAAACTCGTCGGCGGTGGCCAGCCGGAACTTCGGCGTCTCGTACGTGCTGTTCCACTGGTCGACCAGGTCGCGGACGTGCAGCCCCTGGTAGTGGTTGTCGAACCCGCGCAGGATCATGATCTCCGGCCACGGATAGCCGGCTTCTTCCTGCTCGGGGAGCTTCTGGCCCAGCTTGCGGTACAGGTCGTCCAGGGTATCGAAGAACGAGAAGCCCCACGAAAAGCCCTCGGCGTAGCTGTTGAACGTGATCCAAGACAGCACGCGCGAGCCGTCCGGGCCGACCCACCAGAACGGCCGGTCGCCGTGGTCGGGGCGCGTCAGCCGCCCGCCGAAGCTGGTGTTCATCCCGCCGACGTAGTACTCGATCCCGGCGCCGGCGAGCAGGCCGGGCAGCGCGAAGCTCGAGCCGGGGACGTCGTCGGTGTACCACGTGCGCACCGGGACTCCGTGCTCGCGCCCGAAGGATGTCTGGTACTCGATCGCGCGCTGGAACTCCTCGAAGTCGAGGCGCGTCGTCTGCATGTTGCCGTAGCCGGCGGAGAGCACGATCCGCCCTTCCCGCAGGCGGTCGACCATCCGCTGGCGCTCCGCGTCGGTCGACTGCGCCCACCAATGCTCGAGCTGCCAGCCGGATTCGATCGTCCAGCGGTACTCGGGAACCGTGTCGAGCGTGTCGAGCACCTGGTCGAGGTGCGTCTTGGCGAACAGCTCGATGTCGTCGGGTGGCTCGGTTAAGCCGATGTCGAGATGGCTCAGTTCGACGACCCAGATGTCGACGATCGACGAGATCACGCCGCGGCCCGCATCGCCCCACGCGTCGAGGTCGTCGATCCAGGTGCGCACGTTCTTCGGGCCGTCGGCGATCAGTTCGAAGCGGTGGACCCGAACCAGCGTGTCGAGGTCGTCGAGGAACTCGAGCGTCCACGTCCCCGGCTCCGAGGTCGCGTCACCGCTCCAGATCCGCGCGCGGACGCGCGGATGGCCCGAGGGGTCGGGCGTGATCGCGAACCGGATGAACCGCCTGCCGCGGACCGGAATCAAGCCGGTGCCGGTCGAGGCCATCATGACGAACGCGTCGGCCTCGGTCCGCCAGAGCGACACCGCGCCGTCGCCGTCGACCCGCAGGCGGTACTTGCGCAGCGCCTCCGCGCGCTGTTCGACCTCGAGGTCGAAGCGGTAGCCGGCCCCGAGATCGGCGCGGTACTCGAAGGCGATCTCGAAGGTCGTCGCGGTGACCGGGGAGACGAAGTGCCGCGCCCAGTGCTCGGTCGGCGAGATCGCCCACGGCCCGAGCCCGTCGGCGTAGAACGACGTGTCGCCGCCGTCCGGCTCCAGCGTCCAGGGCGACGGCTGGCCGAGTCCGTTTCCCTGTTCCCAGTCCGGGTCGAGTTCCCCTTCGAAGTCGTCGGTGTAGAGGTTTCCCGTCCCCGGCGTCCAGGCGCCGGCCGGCATGACGGCGAGCAGCAACAGGGCCACCATCGAGGCGAGCGTGACCGGCCGCATCGGCGATCCTCCCGGCGTGGGAGCGTGCGGGGGAGCGTACGCCGAAGCCCGTCCGATGGAAACGGCGTGCGGG
>JAJRXN010000253.1 GCA_024276295.1 Acidobacteriota bacterium | reverse complement strand
TGTGCCCGTTCTTGAACTTGATGCGCTCTCCGGCAAAGGCCAGGCCGCACACCAGCGCCAGGACGACGACCAGGCCGAGGGAGCGTACCGAAGTGTTCGCCAATGTTCGCATCGTAGCTCTCATGCCCGCCTCCTGCAGAATCGTGCTCGGGACGCGCCCCAGCCCTCCGGGCCGGGGGCCTGGTACCTTATACGGCCACGACCCGGAGGGCGCCACGGCCGCTTTCGAACGCCCGCCGCGCGTGTCTTTTTCCAGCCGCCGGCTATGATGGCACGGGAGGTGTCCGGATGACGCGTTCGCTGGCCCTGATCGTGCTGCTTGCTGCGGTGATCGCCCCGCACCCGCCGCTCGCCGCGGGCGGACAGGACAAGGTCCCCAAGGTGGCGAGTCGCGTGACGATCGAGCCCTCGCCGGCACGGGCCGGCCAGGCGGCGCGCATCGCGATCCAGCTCGAGCCTCCGGCCGGCATCACGCTCAACCGTTACCCCGGGATCACCTTCCGCGTGACCGGCGCCGTCGGACTCTCCGTCGAGGTCGAGGAGGTCTTCGCCGGCACGAAGAAGCCGATCGCCGACATCTCCAGGTTCGCGTTCGAGAAGATCCCGGCCCTCGAGCTGGAGGTCGTCCCGAAGGCGGGCGTCCGCTCCGGCTCGGTGCGCGGAGAACTCAAGTACTTCTACTGCGTGAAGAAGAGCGGTTTCTGCGCGCCGGCCCGCCGGGAACTCGAGATCACCGTTCCGGTCGGAAGCTGATCGCGAGCCCTTCCGCGGTCGGCTGCGCCTCGGCGGGGCGTCCTCCCGCATTCCGGATCGCCGCGGCCACCCCCGCGCGGTCGGACGGCTCGACCAGCGCGATGCCGTAGCCTCCGCCCCCCGCACCGCAGACCTTGACGCCCAGCGCCCCGGCCGCGTCGGCCGCGGCCGTGATCGCCTCGAGGCGTGGCGTCATCACGAGCGGCGACCACGCGGAACGGGCCGCAAGGTCGGCGCGCATCGCGCACCCCAACTCCGGCCAGTCGGAGCGCACGAGGGCCTCTTGTGCCATGCGCCCGGCATCGCGGATCCTCGAGAGCGCCTCGACCGCCGCGGCCTCCCGCTCGATCCGCCGGCGGAACATGTCCCAGTTGGAGGGCCCCGAGCTGCGAGCCGTGCCGGAGTCGAAGACGAGCAGTCGGGGCGCCAGTCCGCGCAGCACACGCCCGGCGATCCGGCGGCGGCGGGGCCCGCCGGGAGCCTGCTCGAGCAGGCAGGCGCCCCCCGCCAGCGCCGTCTCGTGGTCCTGCGTGCCGGTCGGAATGCCGAGCACCACGGCCTCGAGGTCCCGCACGAGGGCCACGACGGCCCGCCGTGCGATCTTCCGGCCACGCACTGCCAGCACCGCGGCGGCCGTCGCGATTCCGAGGGCCGAGGAAGTTCCCAGCCCCGACCCCGCCGCGACGGGCGAGCGCAGAGCGACGCGCAGCGGCCGGTCCGGGGCCAGGGCACGGACGATCCGTTCGACGAGTTCGAGCGGACCGTGGTCGACGGGTTCCCCGGGATCGCGGATCACGCGGCGGCACCCCAGATCGTGCGAGACGATCGTCCAGCCGCCGGCGGCCGGCGCAACCCGGACCTCGACGCGAAGGTCGATCGCCACCGCGACGGTCACGGCGCCCTCGTGCAGCAGTCCCAGCGGCCACAGATCGAGCGTTCCGCCGGCTAGGTCGACCCGCACCGGAGCCGTGACACGAACCTCGCCGCTCCCGCTCACCGCTTCGTGCTCCCTCCCGCCGCGGCCAGGCGGTCGACCCACGCGTCGAGCGGTCCGGCGCAGCGGTCCCAGCCGAACCGCCGTGCCCGCCGCATCGTCCGGACCCGCAGCCCCGCGAGCCGGCCCGGGTCGGCCAGCAGCGACGCCAGCGCCCCTTCGAGCGCACGGTCGTCCTCGCAGAGCAGGCCGGCGCGCGCGAGGGCCGGACCGAGGATCTCAGGGTACGACAGGCGACGCGGGACCAGCGGCACCGCCCCGGCGGCCATCGCCTCGAGCACCGCGTAGCCGAAGTTCTCCTGGGCCGACGTGGAGACCGCGATGTCCGCACGCCGGAGCCAGGCGAGGTACTCGCGCCGCGTCCCGGCCGGCTCGGCGCGGAGGACCCGCCCGCCGAGCCGCTCGACGAGCAGTTCCTTCGGCTGCGGGCGGACCTGGCTCGTCGTGCCGAGCAGGACCAGCCGGAAGTCGACGCCGCGCTCCGCGAGAGACAGCAGGATGCGAGCGAACGCTCCCGGACGCTTGTCCTCCTCCCAGCGGTGGTTCCAGAGGATCACCGGCGGGTCTCCGGCCGGCCGGCTCGCCGGGACCGGAAACCCGGCCAGGTCGAGCCCCGGGTAGAGCACAGCGGCGCGACGCAGGCGGCCGGTGACGCCCCGGGGCCGGGGCGGCGGCATCTCGCGGAAGAACCCGGCCAGTCCGGCACGCATCGCCTCGCGGTGAAAGCGCGAGTTGAACGCCACGCCGTCGGCCGCAAGCAGCGAGGCCATGTGAGCGATGGCGAAGCCGCGGTCCAGGCGCTCGCCCGGGGCGCGCGGGTAGCTGAGCTGGTTCTCGTGCAGGTAGAGACCCCACGCGGCGCGGTCGAGCCCGGAGGCGAGCCGGGCGTGGGCCATGTCCATCAGCCCCGAGGCGAGCACGACCCCGGGAGGCGATCCGCCCCGGGCGGCACGTCGGCCGAGGATCCAGCCCGCGACCCGCATCCGCCAGCGCCAGCGCTCGCCCGGCAGTTCGATCACGCGGATCGCGTGCCGGCTCGCCCGGCGCCACCCCTCGAGAAACCGGCGATGCGATCCGCCACCGAACGGCTCGAGAAACAGCACGGAGCGACCGCGGAATCGCCCCGATCCGACTCGGTCAGCGCGAGGGCGGATGGAGCGCATGCTGGCGGAAGGTCTCGATCAGGCCGGCCAGCCACTCGGGCGGGGCGTTGCCGATGCAGACCGCCGGCACCGGCCGCAGTTCGCCGTCGGACCCGTGCAGCCGGAGCAGGACCCGGCGCCCGAGCGGACTGCGCGCGACCAGCACGGCATCGATCTCGTCCCAGCGCAGCCGCCAGGCCGTGCCGAGCCCGTCGTCGACGCTCACGCCCCGCTCGTCGAGGACGAGCGGTGGGCAGGTGTGGACCGAACGGCGCAGGCAGAGCCCGCCGAGCAGAACGAACGCCACGCCGACGACCACGCCGACACCCGCCCCCAGGAGCGAGCCGCGGGTCAGCGCCTCGGCCGCCACCAGGGCCAGGACGGCGGCGAAGACGAGGGCCAGCACGGCCCGGACGCGCAGTTCGCGCCGGTCGAACGGCGCTTCGAAGTACCAGCTCGAGGCGGGACCACTCATCAGACGAGAGTATGGGGCGCAAAGCCGCCCGGCGCTCACCGGCGCTTCTCGCGGAAGTGCCGGATCGGCCCTTCGGTGGCACGGACGTGGCCCTTGAGATACGCCCCCTCGGCGACCGCGATGCGGGGCCCGCTGACGTCGCCGCGGACACGGCCGGAACCGGCGAGTTCGAACTGCTCGCTGACCTCGATCGGCCCGTCGACAGCCCCTTCGACCATCACGGCCCGGGCCGAGATCGAGCCCTGGACGACCGCACCGTGGATCACGCGGACCAACCCTCCCGAGCGGACCGGCCCCTCGACCCGCCCGGCGACGACGACGCTGGCTTCGGCCTCGATCTCCCCTTGGAGGACGAGGCCCGGGCCGATGACGGTCACCTGCTCGGGACACGCCAGCGCCTCGGGGAACCGGTCGAGAAGACGTCTCGTGCTCATCGCGCCGGGAGGATAGCCCACGGGGCGCCGCGACGCGCCTCCCCGGTTGCGAAGGGGACCCGACGTGCTAGATTCTCGCGCTTGCGGCCACGATTCCGCGGCCGCCCGTCCGCGGGCCAGAGTAGCTCAGTGGTAGAGCAGCTGATTCGTAATCAGCAGGTCGCAGGTTCAAATCCTGTCTCTGGCTCCAATGCCTCGCGTCCACGCCGTTCCACGTCCCCGACGGCCCGCGCTCCCCGGCTCCCGGAGGGTATCCTCGACCGATGAGCGCGTCCCGGACCGCGATCGCCACCGCGCCGCTGGCCGTGGTCGACGTCGAGACCAGCGGACTCTCGCCGGCCCGCGGCGATCGCGTGGTCGAAGTCGGCGTGGTGCTGGCCGAAGGGACGCGCCGTGTCGAGCGGACCTTCGCGGCGCTGGTCGATCCGGGCTTTCCACTCGACCCGAGGGTCGTCGCCATCCACGGAATCACCGACACGATGCTCCGTGGCCGGCCGGCGTTCGCGGCGCTGGCGCCGGAGCTGGCCGGGCTGCTCGACGGACGGGTGCTCGTCGGACACAACGTGCGCTTCGACCTCGGTTTCCTCGAGGCGGAGTTCGGCGCCGCGGACGTGCCCTTCGCGCCGGGTCTCGTGCTCGACACGCTGGCGCTGGCCCGCGCGCTCGCCCCCGCAGGGCGTTGCGGCCTCGGCGTGCTCGCCGCGCGGCTCGGCATCGAAGTCGAGGGCGCCCACCGCGCCCTCGGTGACGCCACGACCACCTGGAACGTGCTGCGCGCGCTGCTCGCGCGCGCCGAGGCCCGCGACATGCGGACCGTCGCCGACCTGCTCGCACTGCAACGACGCTCCCCGTACCGCAGGCCGGCACGCCACGCGCTGCGGGAACAGGGCGGCGGTGAGCACGAGGCGCGGGCCCGAGCGATCCTCGCCCGCTCGCGCCTGGCGATCCTCTATCGCAACGCCTTCGGCCAGACCGGCTGGAGGACGATCCGCCCGCTCGACTGGAGCCCGCCCTACCTGCGGGCCTGGTGC
>JAJRXN010000252.1 GCA_024276295.1 Acidobacteriota bacterium | reverse complement strand
CGCTTGAGCAGCGATTCCGACAGGTCTCCCAGGATGCCCGCCGCCCCGACGAGCACGCCGAGGATCGCGGCGTGCCCCACCGGCAGCACCTGGAAGAACCACAGCGGCCCGAGCATCGCGCCGGCGACCGCGCCGATCAGGTTCGCGGCGGCACCTTCCCAGGTCTTCGCCGGCGAGATGCGGGGTGCCAGCCGGTGTCGCCCGAACAGGCGGCCGCCGTAGTACGCCGTCGTGTCGCCCACATAGACGATCACGAGCGCCAGGACCAGCAGGTCTTCGCCCGTCTCCCGCAGGCGCGGGGGCTCGATCGCCAACAGGCCGCCGATGTGTCCGACCAGCAGCCCGATGTACAGCACCGGCAGCAGCGTGCCGACGATGCAGTCGGCACCACGTTCCGGCGTGACCCGCGAGACGAGGGCCCGCATGAAGATCACGATCACCAGCGCGGTGAGCACCGGCAGGGGCGCCTTTTCGGGTGCGAGAAAGGACATCGCCAGCGCGAGCGTGCCGACGTACGTCACGCTCGGCCAGGACGGGCGTCCGAGGCGCTCGAGCATCCGACGCAGCTCGCGCGTCGCCAGCAGGGTGATCAGCGCGATGCCGCCCCAGAACACCCAGAGCGGCAGGAACCGCACCGTCGCGAACACGACCAGCGCCAGGACCAGCCCGGTGACGACCCGCGTCACGACTCGATCGACGGCGGAGCAGACGCCGCACGCTGCTGCCCGCCGGCCCCCGCCTCGACGCCGCCGAAGCGCCGTTCGCGGCGCGCAAAGTCCTCGAGCGCTTCGAACATCTGCTGGCGGCGGAAATCGGGCCACAGGACGGGAGTGACCCAGATCTCGGCGTAGGCGATCTGCCAGAGCAGGAAGTTGCTCACACGCATCTCGCCGGAAGTCCGGATCAGCAGGTCCGGGTCCGGCACGTCGGCAGCGTAGAGATGGCTGGCGAACAGGTCCTCGTCGATCGCCTCCGGCGACAGTGCGCCCTCGTCGACGCGGCGCGCCAGCCGGCGCGCCGCATCGACGATCTCCGCCCGGCCCGAGTACGACAGCGCGATCTGGAACACCAGCCCGGTGTTCTCGCACGTGCGCCGCTCGGCATCCTCGAGCGCGGCCGTCACGCGGGGCGGCAGGTCGGCCAGGCGGCCGATCGCGCGGAAGCGGATGTTGCGCTCGACGAGGGTCTCCATCTCGCTCTCGAGATACTCGCGCAGCAGACGCATCAGCGTGTTGATCTCGCTCGACGGACGCTTCCAGTTCTCCCTGCTGAAGGCATAGAGAGTCAGCGCCTCGAGCCCGAGTCGCGCCGAGACGTCGAGCGCCTCGCGCACCGCGGCGATGCCGGCGCGGTGACCGGCGACGCGCGGCAGACCCCGTCGCCTCGCCCAGCGCCCGTTGCCGTCCATGATGATCGCGACGTGGCGCGGCAGGCGGTCGAAATCGAACCCGAGCACGAAGGCGGCATCGTCCCGCGGCGCCGGTCTCGCGGCAGGCGGCTTGCGGCCGCGGGTCCTGTCTCGCCCCGGGATCCTCATTTCATGCACGCTCCCGTCCGATCGTCCCTCGTGAATCTAGCACCGCGATGCCGGCGCGTTCAAAGCCGGATCTCCGGCGGATAGATCACACGGACCAGGCAGAGGCCTGCGGCCGGCGCCGTCCTGCCGGCCAGGCCCCGGTCACGGGCCGCCAGGACGACGCCGGCGTCCGTGGCGGGTCGTGCGCCGCTGCCGATGGCGGCGAGCAGGCCGACCAGGGCGCGGACCATCCGGTAGAGGAACCCGTCGGCCTCGGCCTCGATCTCCACGATGCCCGAGCCACGCTCGACGATCTCCAGCCGCCGGAGCGACCGGACGGTCGAGGAGGCCGTGCTGCCTGCGCTGGCGAAGGAGGCGAAGTCGTGGCGGCCCACGAGCTGCGCGGCGGCGTGCCGCATCGCCTCGAGATCGAGCGGCCGCGGGACCGGCCACGCCCAGCGCGTCTCGAACGGAAGGGCCGTCCGCCCCGTGATGATGCGGTAGCGATAGACCTTCCCGAGCGCCGAGCGTCGCGCGTGGAACCCTGGCGGCATCCGCCGCACTGCGAGCACCGCGATCGAAGTCGGCAGCATCCGTGCGAGAGCCCTGCGGAAGATCGCCGCGGCGCGTGGGGTCGGCGGAAGCCAGCTCGCGACCTGTCCGATCGCGTGGACCCCGGCGTCGGTCCGGCCCGCTCCAACCAGTGACAGCCGGCCGGGCTCGACGCCGTGGATGGTCGCCAGCGCGCGCTCGATCGTGCCCTGGACGGAAGGCGCGTCCGACTGACGCTGCCACCCCGCGAAGTCGGTGCCGTCATAGGCCACGCGGAGTGCCAGCGGCCGCTCGCGATCCATCTCAGCCCACGGCGGCGGGGGCACGGACGATCAGCCGCCCCCGCCCGCCATCGAGTTCCGCGTCGGCCCCGATCGGAACGGCGCGCGTCCGCCGTCCGTGTCCGATCGGCAGGCCGGCCAGGGCCGGCACCTGAAGCGCGTCGGCGTGCTCCCTGAGCACGGTGCGGACCGACCGGCTCCTGCGCCCGGCCGCCACCGTGCAGCGCGTCATCTGCCCGAACGCCAGGGCGCGAACCCCCGCCAGCATGCCGCCGGCCCGAAGCTGCCAGAGCATGCGATCGACCCGGTAGGGCGCCTCCCCCACTTCCTCGAGCAGCAGGATCGTGCCGCGCAGGTCGGGAGCCAGGGATGTCCCGGTGACCGCGGCGAGCAGGCTCAGGCATCCTCCCGCGAGTCGCCCGCGGGCGTGGCCTGCCCGCAGACGCCCGGAGATGCGTACCTCGAGTTCCGTTTCGCGGCGATCGCCGAACAGCCAGCCGGACAGGTCGCGCGCCACGAACCGCCCAGGCTGCGCGAGATCGCAGACCACCGGGCCGTGGAGCGTGATCCAGCCCCGCCCGGCGAGCCGGTTCAGCAGCGGCGTCAGGTCGGAAAAGCCGACGACCCAGCGCGGACGGGGCGGCAGCCGGATCCGCCCGAGCCGTTCGAGGGCCCGCGCCGTGCCCCAGCCGCCGCGCGCGGCCCACACGGCGTCGATGTCGGCCGCGGTCAGAGCCCATGCGAGGTCCGCGGCACGCTGGGCGTCCGTCCCCGCAAGGTCACCGTGGCGGGCGTCGAGGTGCCGCCCGGCGACGGGAACCAGTCCGAGCGCTTCGAGCCGCGCTAGACCGGCGCGCAGCGCGTCCCGGTCGACGATCGCCGACCCCGGCGCGATGACGGCGACCTTCGAGCCGGAACGCAGCGAGGCGGGCCGGCGCGGCTGCAGATCGTTCCGGGTCACGGTTCGACGGGGCCCGTCACGAGCGGCGTCCCGGCCCCCGGACGCTCGCCACGTGCCTGTTCGCGGTGCGCGCGGAGCGCCCTTTCGAGCAGATCGGGCCGCGCGAGAAGAGCGACGGCCGTCGCCGCCAGAATGCCGGCGGCCCGCACGGTCGCATCGAGCGCGGCCGGGGCGGCCGCAGCCTCGGCGAACTCGCGGGTATGGCTCGCCGGGGCATGCTCGGCGATCCTGAACAGCGGGTGGAGCGAGGGGATGCGCTGCGAGAGCACGCCGATGTCGAGGGAGCCGATCGGCCTGCCCGGAGCGGTCGCGGGATCGAGCCCGGCACTCCTGGCGTGCCCGGTCCACAGTTCGGCCAGCACCGGGTTCGGCAGCATCTCCTCGTAGAGGTTGTCGATCGGCTCGATCCTCGCCGTGGCGCCGGCGCTCGCGGCGATCTCGGTGACGAGCCGCCGGAAGCCCGGAACCACGTCGTCGACCAGCATCCGCGCCGTCGGCGCCCGCAGGCTGAAGCGCGCCCGCGCGCGTTCCGGAACGACGTGCGGACGAACGCCCCCCTCGAGGATCACGCCGGGCATGGAGACGTCGCTTCCGAGCGCATCGACGAGAGCCCGCCGCGCGACGAAGAGGTGGATCAGTGCCTCGAGGGCATCGACGCCCTCTTCCGGGGAGACCACCGCGTGGGCCGGGCGCCCCTCGAACGTGACCTCGAACGACCACGAGGCGAGCGTCCGCGCGATCGCCCGGTCCTCGAACCACGGATGCGCGAGCAGCGCGACGTCCAGGTCGTCGAGCAGCCCTCGCCGCGCCAGCACGACCTTTCCGCCGAAGGTCTCCTCGGCCGGCGCGCTGATGACGACGATCCGGCCGTCGCATCGGCCGGAAAGATCGGCCAGCGCGACGGCCGCGCCCCAGGAGGCGGCACAGATCAGGTTGTGACCGGCGGCGTGTCCGAGGCCGGGGATGGCGTCGTACTCCGCCAGCAGCGCGACGGTCGGACCGTTCGCGCCGAGCCTGCGCTGGGCCCGGAACGCCGTCGGCAGGCCGGCCAGGCCGGTCTCGACGACGAACCCTTCCTCCTCGAGTTCGCCGGCAAGACGCGTGACGGTCAGCAGTTCCTCGCTGCCCCGTTCAGGAATCCGGTGCAGGTCGAGTGCCAGACGCCGGATCCGGCTGCGGATCCGCTCGAACGCACGGTGCACGATCCCGTGCAGCGCCCCGGGG
>JAJRXN010000251.1 GCA_024276295.1 Acidobacteriota bacterium | reverse complement strand
CCGAGCAGAACGCGGCGCCGGGTGGCGGCCAGCTTCTCGTCGGTCAGCCAGTCGAAGCGGCCGAGTTCGGCGACGGCCTCTTCCATCCGGCGAAAGGCCGTCTTCCGCCGGTAGTGGGGCAGGAACGCGCCGTCGAGAACGAGCGCGCGACCGCGGCGGAAGTCGAGCGAGAACGACTCGCTGTAGACCGCCTTTCGCCGGCGCCGCACGAGGATCTCCTCGAACGGGTCGACCACGCCTCCGGCCAGCATCTGGAGCATCATCTCGACGGCGGCGGCGTCCGGAGCGTCGGGAGCCGGGAGCGGCCAGACGAGGATCGCGATCTCCGCCGGCGGAAGGTCGTCCTCGAGGACCACCACCTCCCGCGGGAAGGGCCATTCGAGCAGGCGCGGCACCCCGGCGGGAGCCCCGCCGCCGGCGCGCAGCGGCCCGAAGCGCCGCTCCACCTCGGCCATCGTCCGCGCCGGATCGACCGGCCCGACGATCACGAGGTGTGCATTCGACGGCCGGTAGAAGCGCTCGTAGAACCCGACCGCCTCCTCGAGCCGGGCGCGGGCGATGTCCTCCTTGGTGCCGATCGGCGTCGGGCCGTAGGGGTGGTCGCCGAGCACCTTCCGGAACGCCGAGAAGAACACCCGCGACAACGGATCGTTCTCTGTCGACAGCCGCAGTTCCTCGGTGACGATCCGCTTCTCGTTGGCCAGGTTCTCCTCGTCGAGCACGAGGTTCGCCATCCGGTCCGCTTCCATCGCGATCAGCTCGGCGTGCCCCTCCGGCGGGATCTCCGAGACGTAGACCGTCTCGTCGAACGTCGTGAACGCGTTGCTGTAGCCGCCGTGTCGTTCGTGGAGCCGCCAGTAGTCCTTCCTCGAACGGTTCGCCGTGTCGCCGAACATCAGGTGTTCGAACAGGTGCGCGAACCCGCGGGACTCCGGGCTCTCGTTGGCCGAGCCGACATGCACCCAGACCTGCGTCGCCACGACCGGGCTCTCCGGCAGCGGCAGGATCGTCACGTGCAGACCGTTGGGCAGCGTCTTCCGGACCAGCCGTGCCTCGATCCCGGCGAGACTGGAGGCCGCCGGCGCGCCGACCAGGGATGACAGGACGACCAGCGGGAGCACGGCGCGGGCGACGAGCCGTGGTGTCATGCGTCTCCCCCGTGGAATCGACGTCGTGCGGGCGATTCGACCACGGGCCGGGGATGCCGGTCAACCGCCCGGCCGCATCGTGCACGCTGGCCGGCCGGCGCTCAGCAGGTCGTGTGGGCCAGCAGCGCGACCGCTTCCCCGCGGGCCCGCAGGCGCTCGTATTCGGCGAAGGCGGCCGGCGTCGGCAGCACGCGGAGCGTCACGCCGGGAACGTCCCGCGCGGCCTCCTCGACGCGCAGCACACCGTCCCAGCCGGTGCCGATCACGATGACCCGTGCGCCCTCCGCGGCCAGGGATTCCACTTCGTCCCGGGTCACGAGATGCGTCTTGTCCCGGAACCACGGCAACCCGCTCGGACCGACTCGCAGGTCGGCCAGGGGAATCGGGACGGCCCCCCAGACGGTCCATCCGAACCGGCTCCAGGTCACGCCACCGGAGACGAACGAGACCGCGGCCACCAGCGCGACAGCCAGTTCCAGGGCAAACAGCAGGAACACGAGCCGGCGTGACGCGCCACGGAGCAGCAGACGCGCGAGGAGCACCGCCGCGGCCAGACCGGCTACGGCGCAGACCAGTGCGAGGGCGAACGCGCCGGGGTATTCGGTCATGAACCAGGCGAGCACGTGGGCCGGTGCGAGCATGCCGAACGCGAACAGTGCTGCCGCACCGACGGCCGCGATCGTCCTGGCGTCTGGCGCGGCCGTCATGTGGAGCCTCGAGGCCCGTCCGCGTGTCACGGCCCGGAACACGGCGCGTCGATGTTTCGTCACCGGCATGACGGAATCGCGCTCATCGGATCAGTGGCGCTGCCCGTCCTGCGCTGCAAGAACGTCCCGCCGGACGGTTCACCGGTCACCGAGACCATCCCGGTGCAGTGACTCGCGGTACGACTCCCCGTCCTCTCCGAGGGGCGACCATGCCTCGAGGGCCGCCTTGTCGCGTCCCGTCAGGCCCGCGTCGCGATGCAGCAGCAGGTAGGCAAGCGGCGGCATCTCGCCCTCGACGATCTCCTCGCGGATCTCGTGGATCGCCTCGCGCCGTTCCTTTTCGTCGAGACGGTTCCAAGTGGAGAAGTTCAGCGCCCTGCGGCCCTCGTGGACGTCCCACGCGACCAGCCACGATGCCGGCGCGATGCGCGAATACCACGGCCAGGTCGTCTCGTTGGAATGGCAGTCGTAGCAGGCACGCCGCAGGACGGCCCGTACCGCCTCCGGAGCCGGAATCTCCGACTCCACGGGAGGGTTCGTCCGGTCGACGGGGACGAACTGGATCAGCACGAATACGGCGGCCAGCACCGCGAGCACCCACCTGACGATCTTTCCCTTGCTCATCATCCTGCTGCTCCCTTCGGCGGGTTCCGATCGGCCTGACGGTCCCCTTCCCCGTGACGCGACACGGCCAGCCGGTCACTCGCCCCGGTCGGACCGACGTCCTGTCACGGAGCGGCCCGGGCCACGTCCTGCCGACCTCCGGGCGTTCCGCCTCCCGGAACATCATCGTATCGTCACCCGCGACATGACGGCCCGATTCCGGAGCGGACGAGTTCCACGAGAATACCTCTCTCGTCTGCACGACGGCGGTCTTGAAGGAGCGCAGACTGTCGAGTGCGCGTGCCGGCCGTGGCGGCAAGCCTCGCGCCCCCGGGGCCACAGAGCCCGCACCGTAGACGAGGCCCCCGCCCTCGACTCCATACAGGCCGATGAGCATCGGAGGCCCTCGCGAGCCTGTATTGCAAGGCCGGCCGAGGAGTTGGGTAAAGGGTCGGGGAGCCACGACGAGCTTACGCGTCGGAAGGCCCAGATGCCCGCAGTGCTGTACGCAGGAATCGAGATCAGCGCCAGACGGCTGGTCGTCCAGATCCTCGAGGGAGCCCGCCTCCTGGCCCAGAAGACATTCGCCAACACGGAGCCCGGACACCGCCGACTCCTGCGCCACCTGACGTGACACGAGCGACCCGTGCGCGTCTGTCTCGAGCCCACCGGGACCTACGGCCTCGATCTGGCGCCGGCCCTCGACGGGCACGTCGGGATCGTGGGGTACGAAATCGACTTCAACCGGTACTTCTACGAGTCCCCCCCGCCGCGGCCGCTCGAGGAGATCGAGGCGGACATCCAGCGGGTCGAGAGGGAGATCCTGGCGATGCTGCGCGAGGCGAAGGGTTGAAAGGAGACGGCGCATCACCAACGAACTCCGGCCCCGAGGTGCGGACGCCGCAGTCGGGTTCTCGCCGTTGGTGGTCGAGCGATCCCTGGATCGTCCCGGTCGGTCGCCCCGGCGGAAGCGCCTTGTGCTGAAAGGAACTGCGCCGTTCGCGACCCGGGACGCCGCCTACCGTCCGTCTTGCGCCGACGGTGCACGCGCCGCGCAGCGGCGGGCTGACCTGGAGCGCGAGCGAATCGCCGGCGTCTCCAGCGACCTCGTTCGGAAGGGCGAACACCTCGCCGCTTTCCTGCTCCCCGTGGCGGGAAGGCCGCGCCGGCGAGATGGGAGGAGGCGATGTCTGAAGCGCTTGGCGAGATCCGGCCGGCGGAACCGCGCCGCCCTGCGGCGACCGGGGCCTTTGCAGCTCTCACTATTCAGCGTTACGCTCTTTCCCATGAATACCAGCGAGGCCAGTGAAGCTCCGCTGAAGAGCGGGGCGCGCTGATGAAGCGGGGCCGGACGGGGCGCTACGAGGTCACCTCCGCCGGGGGGGACCGGGTCCGGGCCTTCGTGCCCGCCCCCCTGCCT